>DYPE01000038.1:0-4884 GCA_020720085.1 Dichelobacter nodosus
CGATCAATTTATAACCATTCAAGCCTAAAAACAAACCCACTGCCAAAAACGCCACCCGCTTATTGCCGTCCACAAACGCATGATTTTTAGCTAATCCCACCGCATACGCCGCCGCCAACTCTGCAAAATCCGGCTCACCATACAATGCTAAATTCACCGCCCGATTCAACGCCGAATCCAGCAAACCTTCATCCCGAATCCCTAACGCGCCGCCATGCAAAAGCAAACTTTCATCATGCAGCAGCATCAATAGTGGCTTATCAATCCATCGCCATTGCTGCATCATTACTTAGCCAATGCAGTAAATGTTTCGTGATATTCCTGCATAAATTCACGTCCGATTTTTAACTGCTCTTGCATCTCCAATGACAGTGCTGGCGAGAGGGTTTCTAGGCTTGACTTAGCCGCTAATTTTTCTTCTATTTGTAATTGATTTCGCCATTGCGTTAAAAGCCGATTAACAATTTCCTGCGGAATCATATCAGGAATATCCAACACAACTTGCATAGCTTTCTCCTTTGATAATCAAATTTACGGTATCCTACTTTATTTCAGGCATAAAAAAACCCGTTCTGCTCATCAACCAGCAATTCCAGCTCCCCCTTCAACCCGCCCTCAAACTGCCCAACCCGCACATCCTGCCCGACCAAAAAAATCAGGCGCACAAAGTATCTTCCATTTCTTCGGTTTGGCCTGCTATGCGACGTTGCACGAATTGGTTAATGAGCTTCACGTGGTCGTTGTATTGTGCTACGAGCAGGCGGTTCATGTTTAACTATTTGGCTAAATTGATAAATTTCAATTTGGAATACAGTCCGTCCGCCACAATGATGATTTTGCGATTGGGGTAAATGGCGCGAATTTTTGGCCAGGACAAACCGCCACCGCGACCAACAGTTGGTGGTAAAATTCCTGCGTGCCGTTGGCATGGGTGCGTGTGCAACCGTGTTGTGTCAGTTTGGATTGGTTGTTGCCGACTTGAGGGGATGTCTTTGTGGTTTATTTCCCATTATTCTACTATGGAAATGGGGCGGCGGGAATTGCTGGGGACGAAGCCCCTTTTGGTTATTTTTCAGTTGGTATGTTTTTTGAAATTTCCCAAAATAAAACACCATTCCACTATGGTTTAAAACGATTACGAGAATTTTCATGCGCATTTCCTTTGCATTGCAGTCGTTATATTCGCCCGCTGGCGATCAGCCCGAGGCGATCCGCCAGTTGGATGAAGGTTTAACCCAGCAATTGAAGCATCAGGTATTGCTGGGCGTGACCGGCTCGGGCAAGACCTACACCATGGCCAATCTCATCGCCCGCCAGCAGCGTCCGGCGTTGATTCTTGCACCGAACAAAACGCTGGCTGCGCAATTGTATGGCGAAATGAAGGCGTTTTTTCCCAGCAATGCGGTGGAGTATTTTGTTTCTTATTATGATTATTACCAACCTGAAGCCTATGTGCCTGCGTCGGACACCTATATCGAAAAAGACGCTTCCATCAATGATCACATCGAACAAATGCGTCTGTCCGCCACCAAGGCGCTGATGGAGCGGCCCGACGCCATCATCGTGGCTACAGTGTCCGCCATTTATGGCTTGGGCGATCCGCAATCGTACATGAAAATGCTGCTGCATCTTTCTGTGGGCGAACGTATTGATCAGCGGTCGATTTTGCACCGGCTCACCGAATTACAATACACCCGCAACGAGACTGAGCTGCGGCGCGGCGTGTATCGCGTGCGTGGCGAAATAATCGATATTTTTCCAGCAGATGCGGAAGAAAATGCCATCCGCGTGGCGTTGTTCGATAACGAAGTGGAGTCGCTGCGTTTTTTTGACCCGCTTACTGGCCATGCCATTAAAAACGTGCCGCGCTTGACGATTTATCCCAAAACGCATTACGCCACACCGCGCGAGGTCATTGTGCGCGCGCTGGATGAAATTAAGGTGGAGCTGAAATTGCGCTTGGACGAATTGCACGCTGCCAACAAACTGGTAGAAGCGCAACGCTTGGAACAACGCACGATTTTTGATTTGGAAATGCTCAGCCAATTGGGCTATTGCTCTGGCGTGGAAAATTATTCGCGTTATCTTTCAGGCCGTGCGCCAGGCGAGCCGCCGCCCACCTTGTTCGACTATTTGCCCAACGATGCGTTGCTGTTTGTGGACGAATCGCATGTCACCATTCCGCAATTGGGCGGTATGTATCGTGGTGACCGTGCGCGCAAGGAAACCTTGGTGGCGTATGGTTTTCGCCTGCCGTCGGCATTGGATAACCGTCCGCTTAAGTTTGATGAGTTCGAGCGTATGGCGCGGCCCACGGTGTATGTTTCCGCCACGCCTGGGCCGTATGAAACTGGTCTTAGCCAACGCACGGCAGAACAAGTGGTACGCCCCACCGGTCTGCTCGACCCAGAAGTGGAAGTGCGGCCTATGACAGGACAAGTGGACGATGTATTGTCCGAAATCCAGCCGCGTGTGGTTGCTGGCGAGCGGGTGTTGATCACTACGCTGACCAAGCGGATGTCTGAAGATTTAACAGAATATTTACAAGAACATGGCGTGAAAGTGCGTTATTTGCATTCTGACATTGACACGGTGGAGCGGGTGGAAATCATCCGCGATTTGCGCTTGGGTGTGTTTGACGTGCTGGTGGGCATTAACCTGTTGCGCGAAGGGCTGGACATGCCGGAGGTGTCGCTGGTGGCCATTCTGGATGCGGACAAAGAAGGCTTTCTGCGTTCAGAACGCTCGCTGATTCAGACCATGGGCCGTGCTGCGCGTAATATTCATGGCAAGGTGATTCTGTATGCCGATAGAATCACTGGCTCTATGTGTCGCGCTATGGACGAAACCGAGCGTCGCCGCGCCAAACAAACAGAATATAACCAAAAACATGGTATTACGCCGCGCGGCGTAGTCAAAGCCATTGGCGACATCATGGAGGGCGCGCGCGCAAGCGTCCAGGCTAAAACGCACAAAATCGCGCAAGCAGCAGATGAGCGCGGCCAGTATTTGGCCATGCCGCCGGAGCAATTGCTTAAAATTATCAAGCAGAAAGAAAAGGAAATGTACCGCTTGGCGGAAAATCTACAATTTGAGCAGGCAGCGCTGTTGCGCGATGAAATCCGCGCCTTGCGCAAGGAAGCGTTGCTGTGAGGCCAGGCCGGGTTAGCGCCCGGTGGCGTGTAACACGCGCATGGCAGCGTCTTGTTTGCCCGCTAAAATGTCGGTAAATACCGCCTGCGTATTGTCCAGCGCAGTGTCAATGGCGGTTTGTTCGGATGAACTTGGCGCGTGGAGTACGTATTCCACCACTTGGTCGCGGTGACCAGGATGGCCAATGCCAATGCGTAATCGCCAAAATTGTTGGCTGCCCAGTTGGGCGATAATATCGCGCAAACCATTGTGGCCGCCATGGCCGCCACCGAGTTTGAGGCGCGCAACGCCAGACAGCAAATCCAATTCGTCATGCACAATAAGAATTTGCTCGGGCGCGAGCTTGTAGAAATGCGCCACTGCGGCCACGGCGCGTCCGCTGTGGTTCATAAATGTGGCGGGTTTGAGCAGGCGGAATTCTGGTGCCCCCGTTTTGGCCACTTCGCCATGGAATTTAGTTTCCACATGGAACGCGGCGCGGTATTGTGCAGCCAGCCGTTCCACCAGCCAATACCCAGCATTGTGCCGGGTATTGGCGTAGCGCGCGCCAGGATTGCCCAAGCCAGCAACCAGAAAAACCGGCGTGTTCATTGGCCGGAACGGTTAAGTGCGGCCTTTTTTGACTTGCACCACAGGCACATCTTGCAGTTTGCCCTTGCGCAATGCCGGAATCGTTACGCCTTCTGGCAACGGCAGGTTAGAAAGCGTCAGCCGTTGGCCTACTTCCAGGTTTTTCATATCGATTTCAATGAATGCGGGCAAGTCATTGGGCAGGCATTCGACCGTTATATCCACGCAGAAATGTTGAACCATGCCGCCGCCAGTGCGCACGCCGATGCATAGGTCTTCGTTGGTGAAGTGCAACGGTACGCGCTTTTGCAATGTGATATTGTCATTCACGCGCAAAAAGTCGGCATGCATAATCGTGGGCTTGTACGGATGGCGTTGTAAATCTTTCAGCACCACGCGCTGCGGTTCGCCGTCGATATGTAGATTTAAGATGCTGCTGTAAAACGCTTCTTCTTGCAATTTGCGAATAATTTCATTATGCGTCAGCATAATGGATTGCGGTTCGCGTGCATCGCCGTATACAACGGCAGGCACTTTGCCAGTGCGGCGCAGGCGGCGGCTCGCACCGGTTCCCAAGTCAGCGCGCGCTTCGGCGTGAAGGTCATAAGTAGTAGTCATGTTGGCTCCAGCAATAAAAAAACCCCCAGTGGGGGCATTGGTAAAATCCGCCCCCGCGACCAAGGGCGGCGTGTCCGCCGTGAACGGCGGTTGCGGCGAAAAATGAATTTTCGTCCGTTAATCGTAACTTCTCATTAAGTCCTGGCAAAAACGCTCTACAAAAAATTAAATTTATTTAATATCAAACTGATAAAGTCATGATGCAGTGCGGTTGCCAGAACTCAATGAGAAGTTACCCTGGCTTGCGCGTCTTTTGCGAATCGTCCTTTTGCCTATTCGTATCCATCCGGCTCGCCTTGACTTTCGGCTTGCCCTTGAGTTCCTTCAGCCGCTTGATTTCTTCTTCCCAGGCTTCTATCCGTTCCTGTTGTTCCCAAATTATCCGCACCAACGTCTGCACCAATGGCGTTTGCTCGGCATCGGGGATTTCCGGCAGTTGGAGATGTATATTGCTCATACCTTGAATATACCGTTAATCCATGAAAAGAGAACTGACCGATTCTTCCTCGCTGATACGGCGCATGGTTTCAGCCAGCATTTCAG
>DYPE01000038.1:4984-22556 GCA_020720085.1 Dichelobacter nodosus
GAACTGACCGATTCTTCCTCGCTGATACGGCGCATGGTTTCAGCCAGCATTTCAGCAATGCTCAATTGGCGAATTTTGGCGCTGGCCTGCGCTTCGGGCCGCAAGGGGATGGTGTCGGTGACAATCACTTCATCCAATTGTGAGGCTTCAATATTTTGCACGGCCTTGCCCGACAACACGGGGTGCGTGATGTACGCCAGCACCTTGGCTGCGCCATGCCTTTTTAGGGCCGAGGCGGCTTCGCACAATGTGCCAGCCGTGTCCACCAAATCATCCACAATGATGCAGGTGCGGTCACGCACGTCGCCAATGATGTGCATGACTTTCGCTTCGTTGGGCCGTGGGCGGCGTTTGTCAATAATCGCCAGTTCGGCGTCGTCTAAATGCTTGGCCATGGCGCGTGCGCGCACCACGCCGCCCACATCGGGCGATACTACCACTAAATTCGGGTATTTTTTCTTCCAAATATCGCCCAGCAAAATCGGCGCAGAATAAATATTATCCACCGGCAAGTCGAAAAAACCTTGGATTTGGTCAGCGTGCAAATCCATTGTCAGCACACGATCCGCGCCCACACTGGTGATCATGTTGGCCACCACTTTGGCGGTGATGGGCACACGTGCGGAACGCGCGCGGCGATCTTGGCGGGAATAGCCAAAATAGGGCAGCACTGTGGTAATGCGCGAGGCAGAGGAGCGACGCACAGTATCCACCAAAATCAGCAATTCCATAAGATGATCATTGGCAGGCGAGCAGGTGGGCTGGATGATGAATACATCCTTGCCACGCACGTTTTCCAGGATTTCCACCTGAATTTCGCCATCGCTAAAGCGGCCCACTAAAGCGCGGCCCAGAGGAATTTGTAGATAACCAACTACGGCCTTGGCCAGTGCAGGATTGGCGCTACCCGTAAAAACCGCCATTTTATTGCCGGCCATTGGCCCCCCTCAAACATGGGATTGTCGGTTGAAAATGGCTGGGATGCTAGGATTCGAACCTAGGTATGCGGGGATCAAAACCCCGTGCCTTACCGCTTGGCGACATCCCAAGAATGCGTTATTTCTATCTTGCGCGCAATGCCAGAAATTCATGCGCAGGAGACTGGTTGCGACCTTGCACAGCCCAAACCGGCCATCGCTCTGCCAGGCGGGCAGCAAGCTGTTCTGCTTCGCGTTGACTGGCCTGCGCCACGAACACGCACGCGCCACTGCCGGTAAGGCGGGCGGTTCCGTATTTCCCCAAGGTATTCAGCACGGCTTGCACTGCTGGGAACCAGGCACTGACCACTGGCTGGAAATCATTGCAACATTGGCCGACAAGAAAGTCCGCTATTGTGACAGAAGGGTGATTTCTTGTCAAATCTGCGGCCCGGTACAGCTCCGCAGTGGCGGCATGGCAACCGGGGTGCACCAGGACATACCACGGTTCCGCCAAATCCGGCAGAAAACGCAATTGATCGCCTACGCCCTCGGCCCAAGCGGCTTGGCCGTGAATAAACACCGGCACATCCGCACCCAGTGCGGCCCCCAGTTCAGCCAGGCGCGGCAGCGGCCAATGCAATTCCCATAAGTGATTGAGTGCTAACAGCGTGGTGGCTGCGTCAGAGCTGCCACCACCTAGACCGCCGCCCATGGGAATTTTTTTATCCAGCCGGATTTCCGCGCCCAGCTTGACTGCGCCAGCCTGCTGCAAAGCTTGCGCAGCTTTTATCACTAAATTGCCACTTGCGGGCAGCGTCCAATCCAGGCAGTGCAGCAGCAATTGGCCGTCTGTGCGCGCGCGCAACGCCAATTCATCTTGTAACGTGATGAATTGAAAAATAGTTTGCAGCGTATGGTAGCCATTGGGCAATTGGCCAGTGATGTGCAAAAATAAATTTAATTTGGCGGGTGCCGGGCAGCACAACCATGCCTCATCATTTATGTTCACTGGCTTCCCGGATGTCCAGCCCAGCTTCTGCTGCCAAGGGTAAGAAGGTGGGGAACGAAGTGGCAATATTGGCGCAATCTAAGATGTGAATCGCTGCACGCGCGCGTAGCGCGGCCATAGCAAAAGCCATGGCTATGCGGTGATCACCGTGGCTGTCAATCGTGCCGCCGCCAAATTCGCCTTTGCCGTGGATAATCATGCCATCCTCGGTGGGCGTGGCATCTATGCCCAGGATTTGTAGCCCATCCGCCATCGCTTGGATGCGGTCGCTTTCCTTGACGCGCAACTCGCGTGCGCCGGTGAGCGTGGTTTGGCCTTGCGCGCAGGCGGCGGCGATAAAAATCGAGGGGAACTCATCAATGGCCAATGGCACTAGGTCTTCAGGAATTTGAATACCATGCAACGGTGCAGCGCGCACGCGCAAATCCGCCACTGGCTCGCCGCCTGCCTCGCGCGGGTTTTGCACTTCAATGTCCGCACCCATGCGCGTAAGAATCTCTAAAATGCCAGTGCGCGTGGGATTTACGCCCACGTGTTCGAGCACAAGGTCTGATCCCGGCGCAATGGAGGCACCAACCAGAAAAAATGCGGCGGAGGAAATATCTGCGGGCACATCAATCGTGCACGCCGTAAGCCGCCCGTTGGCTTCCACGCATACCGTATCGCCATGGCGCTCTACAGGATAGCCAAATCCCGCCAACATGCGTTCGGTATGATCCCGACTGGGCGCGGGTTCGCGCACGCAAGTGCGGCCTTGCGCGTATAATCCGGCCAGCAGTAGGCAGGATTTGACTTGGGCACTGGCCACCGGCATATCATAGGTAATGCCTTGTAAAGTTTGGCCGCCGTGGATGCGCAAGGGCGGAGTGCCCTCCGCACGGGTTGCCACGCGCGCGCCCATGCGAGCGAGTGGCTCGGTGACACGGCGCATGGGACGACGTGACAATGATTCGTCCCCGGTCAGTTCCACGTCAAACGCTTGCCCTGCCAGCAAGCCGCTCAGTAGGCGCATGGAAGTGCCTGAGTTGCCTAAATCCAGCGCCCGGCCCGGCGCGCGCAAGCCATGCAGGCCCACGCCGTGAATGGCCAGATGCCCCTGTTCAGGGCCTTGCGCAGATACGCCCATGGCGCGAAATGCGGCCAGGGTCGCCAGGGTGTCCTCACCTTGCAAAAAGCCCGTGACTTCGGTCACGCCTTCAGCCAATGCGCCGAGCATCACTGCACGGTGGGAAATGGATTTGTCGCCAGGCACGCGCAGGCGTCCGTGCAAGGCAGAACTTGGCATAATGTATAGTTGTTTGGCAGTGCTCATTTTTTGTTTCTCAATCGGGTTGTCATGGGTTCGTGGCGGGCGTCCGCCATGGCGGCAGACAAAAAAAATGCGGCAACCCGCAAGGATTGCCGCACTTTCAGCCAGCGTAAAACGCCTTGCGGATATTATTTTACAACATCCACATAAACATCCACTTCTACGCGGCGATTCTTGACGTCGCAAGCCTTGGTCTTGTCCGTGCACAGCATTTTCGATTCACCGAAGCCTTTTTCGATGATCTTGTTGTTGTCCACACCTTGCGATTGCAGGTAATTGCCCACAGTCTTCGCGCGGCGTTCGGACAGTTTTTGGTTGTAAGCGTCCGAACCATGGCGGTCGGTATGACCATTGACATGAACTTCCTTCACATCACCGCCCGCTGTTTTAATCTTATTGCTCAGCGAGTCCAGAACTTCCTTGCCTTTGGGTTTGAGCGAGGACTTGTCAAAATCAAAGTTTACGCTGTCCTGACCCAGGGTTTGGCGAACAACAATCCGCTCCTTGGTCGGTTCTTTCTTGACTTCCGGCTTGGTTTCCGGCTTGGTTTCCGGCTTCTTCGCGCCATCACCGCAAGCTTCCAACGGGGTGTGACCCTGGTTAGGCGCAAGCACGCAGTTGTTGTAAGGAGAAGTCACTGGCTCGCCTTCCCGTGTGGTCAGCACGTAGCCAGGGGCATCACCCGCCAAAGCAATAGGGGATACCGCGCCGATTACTACGCCGGCAGCCATCCCCACCAAAATTTTATGGATAGTTTTATCAAGCATTGTTGAGTCCTTCCTGTCTGTTGTTTCGGTGTTATACCTAAAAAATTGAAAATCCTATGCGATGCAGACCGGTTATATAACGGTAGCATTCTAGCAAGATGCCCGGCATTCCGTCTAGCGATTTTGTATTTTTGGTACAACGGGAGTGTGTCTGAAAAGCCACATGTTATTTCAATAGGGTGATTTTACAACAACCCCGCCCTCTTGTGGCAGTTTTTTTATGCCGAACCAGCGGCGGTTGTGAGCAGCGGCACCAATTCTTCGGCCAAATCTAAGTCTACCAAATCATCATAGCCGCCAACATGACGATCGCCAATAAAAATTTGTGGTACTGTGCGGCGGTGGGTGCGTTGGATCATTTCTTCCAAGAGATGGGCATTCTGATCCACCATGATTTTGTGAATTTCCCGCACCCCCTTGCGACGCAACAACTGTTCGGCACGAATGCAATAGGGGCATATGCGGGTGCAATACATTGTAATATTGGACATAATTTTACCTCGCAGGCAGGTGGATCACCCAGTAACGTTGGCGTATGAGGAGAAATTGTAGCGCAGGCAGCGTGGCAACAACAGATTGGCGGTGCGGAATTATCGCCATGCAACGCCGAACGCGCCCACGTTGCGATGCGCCAGGCAACCGCGTGTCTGAATTTTTATCCCACTCCTACCTGCGTTTGTGATTATTGGTTGGGAAGTCGGTACAATGTATCCAGCTTGCCATTCACACAACGGCAAGCGCAAATTCATTTCTTCAGGCCCAAATGAGGGAATGCGCACAAATCTAATTGTCAGTAATAGCGTGAAATTTTTATCCGGTAGTCCGCCTGATGGCACGCGGCGGCGCGCCCCTTGTCACGCACGGGGTAGGTATTTTCAACTGCGTCAATTGATTAAAAAGGAAGAGTTTATGAAAAATACGTATGTAATTCTGCCTCTGCTGACCTCGCTTACCTGCGTGGCGGCAGAAGATTTAAAAACCATGGATGCCATAGGCCATTCAGGCACGATGCTGGACGACGTGGGCAATCCTTCCACGCTTCCCATCAATTTAAGCGCCTATCAAGTCCTGGGCATGGTGCTGGACATTGAAGGCAAACCAATTGAAGGCGTTCAGGTTTCACTGGAAAATATTACAGGCAAAGTAACCAAGGAGGCAGCCACCAGCAAAGAAGGCAAATTCTCTGTCAAGGACATGCCCGCAGGCAGCTATACCATTGTGGCCACCAAGGATGGCTATGTCTTTGAACCCACCAAATTGACCCTGGCTGGCAAAAATCCTGTAGCAGAAATCAAAATCACCAGCCAAATCGCCCCTGTGGCGGCCAGCAACGCAATTTTAATTGGCAAACACAGTTGCAAAGACAACAGCGTGTCCATCAACACGCCGCAAGGCCAACAGGTGCATGGTTTTAATACTGGTTTTACTGCCAAAGGCATTTATTTGCGCACGCTGAAATTCGACAAGGACAATAAAACCGACATCGCCATCGGCGAATTGGGCCAAGGCAAGGACGTGCTCATTTTCGACGCGAACAAAAAGCAAATTGGCGCGGTGCTGACCAATGGCGACAACAAGGGCGTGCATGTGGCCTTTGGCGACATGGATGCGGACAAGGAATTTGAAATTGCCGTGACCAACCAGTCCGCAGACAAGCAAGTCAACTTGTACGAAGCTACGGGCAAAGCCATCCGCCCGCTGAAATTGTTTGATAAAGAAACCAAACTCAACATTGCGATTGGTGATGTCAATGGTGATAAGGTTGAAGATTTGGTGGTGGCATTTGCGGAGTCCATGCCGGGCGACAACGTGTTTATTTTCGATGAGAATGGCAAAAGCCTAGGCTCATTTGCAGTGAAATTGCCCACAGGCTCCAGCACTGCGCAAGACGAGCGCAATGACAACCGCCGTGCTGACGATACCAAAGTAGATATTGGCCAATCTTCTGCGTTGGCTATAGCAACGGGTGACGTGGACGGTGATGGCAAAGCAGAAATCATTGTTGGCCAAATTGGCAAAAATCAAGGCTATGGCGTGGCAGTGTACGACCTTAAAGGCATGCAAAAACATGCATTTAACGCATTCCCTGGCATTGCCAATGCCAATGGCAACAAAGCAGACTGCCAACCTTACCAAGGCTATGGCGTAGTCATTGCTGCTGGCGACACCGATGGCGACGGCAAGGCGGAAATTCTTGCCAGCAAGGCAGGCGGACAAAAAGTCCGCGTATTTAGCGCTGCCGGGCAACTGCGCCAAGAGTTTACGGGGGCCACCAAAGATACCGTCATTACTAGCTTGGCATTTGGCGCGAATATGGGCGTAGACACTAAAGCCAAGGAAGAGGTGGTCAAGGACGAAGAGTTGGAAAACATCACCGTGGTAGGCAAGCCAGAAAAACCGGCTGTGCTGGACGGCAATGTCATCAAAGGTACGGTGCAGGTTTCCAATGCTGTGATTGTTAATGTAAAAGTGAACCCAGGCGCGCACTTGAAACTGGGGCCGAAAGTAAAATTCCGTACCCACCGGGCCATTCCTGCCGGTCTGGATCTCACGCCCACGTTTACCAAAATTAACATCACCAATACCGTGCATATCAACGCGCAGGTCAATACCACGCAAAACATGGCGGTTAATCACATGCCGGTTGATCTTTCCACCAGCGTGGTGGAAGACGCACCGTCCGTGTTAGAAGACATCAAAGTCATGGTCGGCGACAGCAACCTGAAACAGGAAACAGACACAGGAAGCCTGAGCCTGAGCCAAGGTGACGTGGACTATGAACTCAGCCCGGTGGAAGTGAAACAGGCCGAAGACAGCACGCCAGAAGGCATCCGCATCGCCGATGATGGCAGCGTGCGCTTTGTCACGGTAAACCGTCATGAAATCATTGCCCTGCCCATGGTGCAAGACTTTGGCCAGTTCGTACAAGGGTTAGCGGACATCATGATTGGCAACTTAAATATGAGTATGCGCGGCCAATTAACCGCCAATACCAAATTGACCACCAAGGTGCGTTATTCTGGCCAGGGGGATATTTTATCGATTAAAATCAAGCAGAAGCTGAAGTTGGGCATCAATTTCATTGATTCTCCATTTCTGTCGCGTGATAAATTCGAGAATCTGGTGGTGCTGGTGTTCCAAGACAAACACAAGGCCCTGCGCCAACAAATCATTTATCCCACGCCAGCGGACATGGAAGTGTTGACCAATTTGGATGACTCTGAATCCAATGTGGAAAACGTCAAAGTGGAATTTGGCGGCAATATTTCCTTCACCATGAAGGGCCGCCAACGCAAGGGCATGTTGAGCTATAACGTGACCCAGGGCGAACCGCCTGTCAGCGGCGGGGTGGAGTTTGAAGAAACCGGGGATGTAAACGAAGATGGCCTGAAAGACATCACCGTGGTCTATCCCAATGGTGAACGTCAGGATGTGTTGAGCACCAACTAATCCGCGCCATCTGCACCCTGTAATCGCGCCCCACCCGGCAATGGCAAACCACCGTTGCTGGGTGGGGCGCATTCGCGTACACTGTAACGGTTTATTGGCTTGACTTTTTATCCCTATTCGCGCGAGGCAACAGCAATATTATGAAATTTATCCCGCGTTCTGGTCTTTTTTTACTGCTCGGCCTGTTGGCCGCCTGTGTCACTATTAACGTCTACTTCCCGGCTGCGGATGCTGAGAAAGCAGCGGATTTAATTATCAACCAAGTGTATAAGGGCAAACCGCAAGCCGAAGAAAAACCGCCGCAAACTCCAGAAACTCCACCTGCCAGCGCGCCGACCAATCCGTCGAAACCCAGTGCTACGCCAGCCAGCGAACAACCCAGTTCCTTATTGCAACTTCGCCATTGGGCGCAGGCCATCACATTGATTCCCGCCGTGCACGCGCAAGCGGATTTCAATATTTCTACGCCCCGCGTCCAAGCTTTGCAAGCGCAAATGACGCAGCGCCATGGGCAGCTACAGCCGCATTACACCAGCGGTGCTGTGGGCATTAAAGCGGATGGCATGTTGACCGTGCGCGATATGAACCTAGTGCCACTGCCCGCACGCAACAAAGTGCAATCCCTGGTGTCCGAAGAAAACCAAGATCGCAACGAACTGTACCGCGAAATTGCCGACGCCAATGGCCACCCCGAATGGGAAAGCGAAATCCGCCGCGTGTTTTCCAGCCGTTGGGTGGATAAAGCCTTACCAGGCTGGTGGTATCAAGCCAACGGCCAATGGCAGCAAAAATAATCCGCTTCCGCCGGGCCTAACCCGCTCGGCAGGCGGTGCTTGTCCAACATGCCTTTGGAATTTTGCCATGCCTAAAACCTCGCTTCTCCGCCTTGCCCTCATTCTGCTTATATGCCATTACGCACCGCTGGCATGGCCAAAAATGGTCGACAAACTCAACCAAGCCGACGTGCCCATGGCCAATAACCGCGAGGAAGATTTGGTCAATGCGTTTCAACACGCTTGGAAGCAAGTGCTAGTCAAAGCCACGGGCAGCCGCGAAATTCTCAAACACCCTTCCATTGCCAAAGACTTACCGAAAGCACGCACCCATGCCAAACGGCATATTGTCATGCCAGACCCGGCCAATGCCAATCAATACCTTTTAAATGTCCATTTCACCGACAGCGCCATACAAACTGCCATCAATCAAGCGGGCTTCAACCTATGGCCATCGGATCGTCCGCTCACCTTGGTTTGGCTTGGCATTCACGATGGCAAGCAAGAAGCGGTGGTCAGCCCCGATTTTACCGCTGATTTAGCGCGCACCATAGCAGACCAAGCGCGCCAACGCGGGCTGCCCGCTATGTTTCCTTTAATGGATCAAGAGGATTGGCAAGCGCTAACGCCACAACACCTACGTGCGGAGGATCAAGACCGTCTGCGCAAGGCAGCGGGCCGGTACGCGCCCAACGCGGTGTTCAGCGGCTACATTCAGCTAGAAAATCAGCAATGGCGCGCGCAATGGCTGGTTTTGCTCGGCACGCAAGCCCTGCGCTGGAGTGCCACTTCTAAGGATGTAAACGCGCTGGCACGCGAAGGTGTAGACATGCTGGTGGATCAGCTCGCGCCCAAACGCGCTACCGCGCCAGCCGCCCCCCCCATGCCAACTACAGCAACGAATCAGCCCCCCGCCGCCACAGCAACCAATCCCCTCCCGGCTGCCACACCCACACAAGCCGCCGCGCCAGCTCAGCCACAACCCACAACGGGCGGTGAAGAATTTGAAATTGTGGTAGATCAGGTCAATAGCCTGAGTGATCACAAGCGCGTGCTTACGCACTTGCGCCAAACCAGCGGAGCGGCCAATGTTCATCTTGTAGAAACCGAACCCCGCCGCTTGCGCATCCGTGTGCGCCATCCTGGCGGACTGACTGCGCTGGAACAACAAATTGCGCCCAACCGCGTTTTAACGCCCATCCAACCGGGTTCAGGCGTTTTCCAACTTCAACCCTGACCGCCTATGCCCGCGCCTTACGCCATTCTCACCCCAGCCCGCAACGAAGCCAACTACATTGAGCATCCCCTGCGTGCGGTTACCGCGCAAAACCATCCCCCCTCGCGCTGGATAATCGTTAGCGATGGCTCCACCGACGGCACCGACGAATTGGTAGAACAATACGCCCGCCGTTTTCCGTTTATCCAATTGCTGCGCCGCGAACCAGAGCAGGAACAACGCTCATTTGCTTCCAAGGTACACGCCATTCGCGCGGGCATGGCAGCCTTGCATGGCGAAACGTATGACTACCTGGCTATTCTGGATGCCGACATCTCCTTTGCGCCGGATTACTACGCTCAAGTAATTGCCAAATTTGAACAGTTTCCCGATCTCGCCATTGCTGGCGGCGTGTTATACGAACCAGAAAACGGCACATGGGCGCGGCAATTCATGCACACCGACTGGAGCGTTAGCGGCCCCATTCAAATGTTTCGCCGTCCGGCATGGGAACAAATTGGCGGCTACCTACCCTTGCGCTACGCCAGCGAAGATGGCACTGCGGAAACCATGGTGCGTATGCACGGCTGGCGGGTAGAAGCATTCAGCGATTTGCCGGTGCACCACCACCGCCCCACGGGCACCGAAAAAACCAACCTGTTTCTGGCCAAATACCGCCAGGGCAAAATGGATTTCCACAGCGGCAACCACATTCTATTTCAACTCAGCCGCGCTGCACTGCGCTTTCGCTACCCGCCCTTCCTGATCGGCGGTCTGCTCATGTTCGCTGGCTATCTTTCGCTATGGCTGCGCGGCGCGCAACCGGAAATTCCCGCCGAAGTCACGCAGTATCTGCACTGGGAACAAGTGCAACGGCTCAAGGGCAAATTGCTGCGCAAACACTACGCTGGGCGCGTGAGCGAAACCTATCCTGGCAAAAGATAAACGGCTCAGCGGCGGCACAAAAAAACACCCCAAGTTTTTGACTCCTGGACGCGCACGGAGTTTTGGTACAATACCCCGCACCGGAGCGCTCTCACAAGGACGCGCGCTGGTGCCAAGGCTCCCTCTCAACTGCAAAAGGAAAGTATATGTCTGAAATTACAGATATTCATGCCCGTGAAATTTTGGATTCCCGTGGCAACCCCACAGTGGAAGTGGATGTGCGCACCGTGGCTGGGGCGTTGGGCCGTGCGGCAGTGCCTTCGGGCGCGTCCACGGGTACGCGCGAGGCGTTGGAGCTGCGCGATGGCGACAAATCGCGCTATCTGGGTAAGGGCGTGCGCAAAGCGGTTGAACACGTCAATGGTGAATTGCGTCGCGCGCTCATTGGCAAAGATGTGTTTGCGCAAGAGGCGCTGGACGCAGCCATGCAGCAATTGGACGGCACGGATAACAAAGACCGGTTGGGCGCGAACGCGATTTTAGGCGTGTCGCTGGCAACCGCACGCGCGGCGGCAGATGAAATGGATGTGCCGCTGTATCAATATTTGGCAGGCAAAAATGCGCTGCGGATGCCTGTGCCGATGATGAACATCATCAATGGCGGTGCGCACGCGGATAACAGCGTGGATTTGCAGGAGTTCATGATTCTGCCCACCGGTGCGCCATCGTTGGCCGAAGCTGTGCGCTATGGTGCGGAAATTTTTCACGCGCTCAAGGCCGTGTTAAAGAAAAAAGGCATGAACACCGCAGTGGGCGACGAAGGCGGTTTTGCGCCCAATTTGTCTTCCAATGAAGAAGCGATTGAAGTCATTCTCGGTGCCATTGAGCAGGCCGGCTACCGTCCGGGCCAGGATATTTGGCTGGGATTGGACGTGGCCTCGTCAGAATTTTATGCAAACGGCGTGTACAACTTGGCATCGGAAAACCGCACGCTGGATTCTGCGCAATTCTGTGATTATTTAGCCGCTTGGGTAGATAAATATCCCATTCTGAGCATTGAGGACGGCATGGCGGAAAATGATTGGGATGGTTGGAAACTGCTCACCGACAAATTGGGCCAGCGCATTCAATTGGTGGGCGACGACTTATTTGTCACCAATACCCAAATTTTGCAAAAAGGCATTCAGCTCGGCGTTGCCAATTCGATTTTGATTAAAGTCAACCAAATTGGCACATTGACCGAAACCCTGGCCGCAATCCGCATGGCCAAAGACGCTGGCTATACCGCAGTTGTATCGCACCGTTCCGGTGAAACCGAGGACTCCACCATTGCGGATTTGGCGGTGGCCACTGCGGTGGGGCAAATCAAAACCGGCTCGCTGTCGCGCAGCGACCGCGTGGCAAAATATAACCAATTGATTCGTATTGAAGAAAAAACTGGCGCGCCGTATCCTGGCTTACAGGCTTTTCCGTTAAGCCAGAAATAATTACGCAGAGAATAGAGAATACCGCTGCGCGGTATTCTCTGCTCTCCCAACTTTTATCATTTATAGTCATCCTGTTAGGAATTCATCATGAATGTGCCTTTTTTAGACTTAAAAGCCCAATATCTCAGCATTCAAGCCGAAATCACCGTTGCCATGCAAGCGGTGATGGACGCCACTGCATTTGCCGGCGGCCCGTTTGTGGCCAAATTTGAAGAAAATTTTGCGCCCTATTGCCAAGCCCCGCACGCAGTGGCGCTGGAAAACGGCACTGCCGCGCTGTGGGTGCCATTGGTGTGCTTGGGCATAGGGCCGGGCGATGAAGTCATCACAGTGCCCAATACGTTTATTGCCACTGCCGAGGCGATTACTTACGCGGGTGCTAAGCCGGTATTTGTTGATGTCATTGAAGACACCTACAACATGAACCCCGCGCTGCTGGAAGCCGCCATTACACCGCGCACCAAAGCCATCATTCCCGTGCATTTGTACGGACAGCCAGCGGACATGGATCCTATTTTAGAAATCGCGCGCAAACATAATTTGTATGTGATTGAAGATGCTGCGCAAGCGCACGGCGCAGAATACAAAGGCCGCCGTTGCGGCTCCATGGGCATTGCCGCTGGCTTTAGCTTTTATCCTGGCAAAAATTTGGGTGCTTATGGCGAAGCAGGCGCAACCGTGACCCATGACGCAGATTTGGCGCAGAAAATGAGAATGTTCCGCGATCACGGCCAGCGTCAAAAATATTATCACAGCATGGTGGGCTTCAATGCGCGTATGGACGGCCTGCAAGGCGCAGTTTTGGATGTAAAACTCAAGCATTTGCCTGCTTGGAACGAAGCGCGCCGCCAGCACGCGGCGCAGTATAACGCGCTGTTGGCAGGCGTTCCGGGCGTGATGACGCCAGTGGAAGCGGATTATGCCAAAATGGTGTACCACATTTACGCTGTGCGCGTGCAAAATCGTGACGCAGTGTTGGATCGCCTGAAGGAAAAAGGTGTGTTCTGCGGCATTCATTATCCAGTGCCGTTACACTTGCAGGAAGCGTATCAATCTTTGGGCTACAAAGCCGGGGATTTCCCAGTGGCCGAGCGTTGCGCGTCCGAGCAATTGTCCTTGCCCATGTTCGCGGAGTTGACCGAAGAACAAATCCGCTACGTGGTGGATTGCTTGAAGGAAGTGGTGGCGTAAACACGACCCGGAACACGGGCTAGGCAATAGTCGTAGGGCGGATTAAGGCGCGTGGGTTTGCGCCGTATCCGCCATATGGTTACGGTAAGGCAGTAGGCATGGCGGATACGCTACGCTTAATCCGCCCTACGGCGGCAGATGGCCGTGCACGCTGAACCAGGCCAGCCCCGCGCCAGCTAACGCGGTGATGCTGGCCAAGATGAACGTCGTCTCCGCGCCCAGCGCTTGCCAAGCATAGCCGCTGGCCAACGCGCCCGCCATACTGCCCACGCCAAAGCCAATGCTGCTGTACAACGCCAGGCCACGGCCTTGTAACTTGCCGGGAAAAGTCTGATGAACCAATTGGATACTCACCACATGAAACAGGCCGAAGGTGGCTGCGTGCAAGCCTTGCAACACAATCACCACCCAAAAATAATCCACCAGCAAACTCAGCAAAATCCAACGTAGCGCCGCAATGAGCAAACTGGCGGTGAGCAACGCGCACAGCGCGAAGCGGTGCATCAACTTGTCCGCAATGAGAAAAACCCCAATTTCAGCAATTACGCCCAGCGCCCACAAGCCGCCGATCAGGCTGGGATTGTAACCGCGCGAGGTTAGAAAAATCGAATAAAAAGTGTAGTACGGGCCATGGCTGGCCTGCATCAGCGTACAGACGAGTAACAAAGCCCACACTGGCCAGCGGCGCAGCAGGAGATTCAGCCGCCCACCATCAGGGTGCGCGGTATGCGGCGTAGCCTGATCCGCGATACTCAGACTGACCAACCAGATGCCCGTGAACAACGCCGTTAATACCCACGGCACTGTGGCCACTGGCCAAGTTTCGAGCATCGCGCCCACGCCTGCAACCACGGCGATGAATCCCAACGATCCCCATACGCGGATGCGGCTGTATAAAAATGTGCGGCCATGCAAATACGCCAGTGTCACTGCTTCGAACTGGGGCAATCCTGCATTCCAGAAAAAGCTGACTACCGCTGTCCACAATGCCAACCAAACCACATGATTTTCCGTGCTATCATTCAACGTCAACACGCCCACAGAACCAGCCAGCGTGCCCAGTGCGGTCCAACGCACAATTGCCATACGTCGGCCATGGCGGTCTGCCAACCAACCCCACCAATACGGTGCCAGAATGCGCGCTGCCATAACAATGCTTAACATAATGCCGATTTGCGCGGGTGACAGCCCCAGGGATTGCAGGTACACCGGCCAATAGGGCACGAACGCGCCCACTGCGCCGAAAAAAAATAAATAATAGCCAGACAAGCGCCAATAAGGCAGGGCAATGAGGTTGCGCATAAAAATCCTGAGTTTTAACTACTGTTTTTCCATTTTACCGGTACAATATTCTGTTCCAGCACAAAATACGGTATTTCGCATGTTATTGTTTGGTGGGTTAGCCAAACCGGTATGTGTCCGCCGTGCCAAAAACCGCGCGCTTGTGCATCGCCAATCATTTTTAAGGAGAGAGCATGAAAATAATCACTGTCGCGGTACTCGCGCTGGCCCTGGGCGGATGCGCCATGACTGGCAACGAAGTCAAGGAAACCCGATTCAACACCGAGACCGATGAATCTATTAATTTTTCCCTATATAAAACCTACAACTTATTTAACAAAAGCCAAGCATCCTTGCGCGATCCGCGCATAGATGCGGAAAAAATCGCTGAAGTGGCGCACATAAATTTAGAAAATATACTTACAAACAAAGGATTTATCCACGCCGAGAAAAACGCGGTGCCAGACTTTATTATGACGTACAATATTACTATCCAAGCGAAAACCGACAATTTAAGCATGGCCGCCACCTTGTCGCAAGGCGCAGCGGGCAACCGTAGCGGACGGCAAGAGATTCCCTACCGCTACCAGGAAGCGAATTTGGAATTGACTATGCATGACCCTGCCAAGCCGCGATTTTACTGGCGCGGTCTAGCCAGCGGCGAGGCCAGCGTGCTCTTTGGCGACGCGATGCCGGAAAAAATTGCCGAGGCAGTCAATGCACTGTTCAAAGATTTCCCACCTAAGGGCGACCCCACGGCGGTCAAACACTAACCCAGACCATGAGGGGAAATGCGCATGGAACAACGCATGGAAATTTTCGGGCATTTTACTGAAATTATGCCTGAAAAAACTGAATATTTGATTATTAGTTTCTCACCCACCTCGTTTCCACTCAAACAACGGTGGCGGGCCAACGGCTTATCCGCTGACTTTATTGCGGATTATTTACGGATTTTTTTTGTTGGCTATGAAGATAAAGAAAGTAAAAAAAAGAAAAAAAATACCGCGCCTATTCCGGTACGCAGTAAAAATGCAGTGAAATATATTGCCAATGAATTATTGGAAAATACTATGAAATTTCATGAGCCTCTGCTCGGTTATCCGCATCAGGCTCAGATTATGTTCAACTTGCAAATTGACAAATTAATCTTCCAAGTAAGCAATACGGTATCGGCCAAAGGTAGGGGAAAACTAGACCAAGTCATCCAGACGTTGTTAACTGGAGACCCGCAAGCCCTATATCTGGAACAAATGGAAGCAAATGCTATGGATAATAGCGAACATTACTCTGGTTTGGGATTTTTAAGCATGATGTGCGACTATTCCGCTAAAATCGGCTGGAAAATAACTACTATCTGCGAAGATCCTTTGTGCTATAACGTCACCACCATGGTGACACTTGACCTGTGAATGCATGGGGAACTATTGTTATGGAAATCATATCGCAAGACTATCATGTCGTGTATCGCGAGGAAACGGCTACTGTCGTTTGTGAAGGCACCTTTTTGCTAAGCGGCACAGAAGAATACGCGCCTATTTTACAGCTCCTAAACACCACCGCCGATGCGCAGCCAACACAGGGCAGGCTGACTTTAGATTTGCGCAATTTAGAATTCCTTAATAGCTCAGGAATTAACACATTTACCAAGTTTGTCATTCAAGTGCGTAATCAGCAACACATCCAATTGGTTGTGCGCGGCTATGAAAATATCCCCTGGCAAGCGCGGCTGCTTAAAAATCTGCAACGGTTAATGCCCACGTTAGAATTATTGCTAGATGCATAAATCCTCATCAAGCGGATGGCTGAATAAAATCGACGCTTTTTAGCCAAGCGAAAAGAGCAAGCTATCCCCATCTACTAAGGCACACGCGCCTAAAGCTACAATATTTGCATAAAAGTCATGCGCAATGAGATTGAATGAAGATAAAATTTTAGCGCTGGGGCAGGCGGTGATTGACACCGAACTGGCCGCTGTGCAAGCCTTGGTGCAACGCATTAACCACAGCTTTTTTCGAGCATGTACCCACATGCTCGCCTGTGAAGGGCGTGTGGTGGTGATTGGCATGGGAAAATCTGGCCATATTGGCGGCAAAATCGCCGCTACGTTGGCCAGCACAGGCACTCCAGCGTTTTTTGTGCACCCAGGCGAAGCCAGCCATGGCGATTTAGGCATGATTACCACCAAAGATGTGGTGCTGGCATTGTCCTATTCTGGCGAAACCGATGAAATTTTGGTTATTTTACCGCTGATCAAGCGGCTAGGCGCGCCGCTTATCGCGCTCACCGGCAATTCGCAATCGTCGCTGGCGCAAGCGGCTACCGTGCACCTTGACGTAAGCGTGGCAAAAGAAGCCTGCCCCTTGGGATTGGCACCTACGGCCAGTACCACTGCCGCGTTGGTCATGGGCGACGCGCTGGCGGTGGCGCTCTTAGAAGCGCGTGGCTTTGGCAAGGAAGATTTTGCCCGCTCGCATCCTTCCGGCCAACTGGGACGGCGCTTGCTGCTAAAAGTGCGCGATATTATGCATGGCGGCTCCAGCGTGCCCAAGGTCAGCCACGAAGCCAGGCTGATGGATGCCCTGGTGGAAATGACACGCAAAACGCTGGGCATGACCGTGGTCGTAGACACGCAAGACCATCCTGTGGGCATATTTACCGATGGCGATTTACGCCGGGTGCTGAATTCCGGTGTGGACGTACGCACTGTAGGCATTGCGGAAACCATGACCGTAGGCGGCCATTGGATAGCCGAGGATTGCTTGGCTGTGGACGCGCTGGGTAAGATGCAGCAATTGAGCATCAGTTCCCTCATGGTATTGAACGCCAGCCATACCTTGTCTGGGGTTGTGCATATGTTGGACATTTTGCGCGCCCGGGTGGTGTAAGTGAGGCGATTTTATGGTTTCTCATCCCAAGTCGCGCGCACCCCTCTCAACCCAATGTAATATATTGATTTTTATTTTAATTATTTTTTGCATGAACCCATCGCGGAGGCATGCCGTCAGGATACACCAAGGTTCTATACCGGTGTGTCGCCACTTCATAGCACCCTTAACGCAAGGAGATTGAAATAAATATATTTATAAATCAATTGATTGTTGCTAAGTTGAGAGGATTGGGCATGTACGCCAAACTGTATGGCACCGAGGCTGCCTAATCCTCAGCTTCAGTAATTCAAGAATTCACCCACTATCAATCAATAGGTTACGAAAATTACACGTAACATCAATTAGTAAGTCCGCGCCACAAAATCCGCTGGATTTTCCAGATAGGCACTGTCT
>DYPE01000039.1:0-9314 GCA_020720085.1 Dichelobacter nodosus
ACATTGCAGGCGCTATACGGCGAGGGTGACTACAAAGAAAAAATGACGATTCACGTAATGGAAGCGGTGCTTGCCCATGCTGTGCCGGATGTGAACGGCACAGCTTACAACAGGGCAACCTACCTACCGCAATGGTGCGGCGGGTGCTGGGAACAACGTGGTAGAATTTCGTAAAACGGCATGATATGGAGGTATAGCCATGAGTGAATTAAGCGAGTTGTACAGCAAGGATTATACAGCGTGGGCACATCACACGGCGGAATTATTGAAGGCTGGTGGGTTTGGTCAACTGGACATTGAACATTTGGTAGAGGAACTTGAAGGTATGGGCGCAAGCGAACAGCGGGAACTTGAAAGCCGGCTTCAAATCTTGCTGGCGCACCTGCTGAAATGGCAGTTTCAATACAAGCAACTATCTAAGCGCTGGCAAGAATTCAAAGGCGATAGCTGGAAAAACACGATTAAGGAACAACGGCGGCAACTGGAAAGATTGTTGCGTAAAACACCTGGGTTAAATATACAGATGCAAGACGCGATACAGCGTGTTTATCAAGATGCCAGGGAAGATGCCGCCGATGAAACTGGCCTGGCGCTGAATACCTTTCCGGCGCACTGTCCGTATACACAAGCGCAAATTTTGGATAAGACATATTACCCGCCGATGGAATAAGCGGTTGCGGCCAAGGGGAACAATAGTAGTGGCATTCAAGAAAACAGCATAAACCGATTGGCTCTTATCGAGTGTTGAGGACATTCTAAATATGCCATGATAGCAATTTTGCCCGAAGCTAATCATGAACCACATTCATGACCTGATGGACGACGAAAGATGCTATGAGACAATCCGGCAGAAGCGCTGGCCTCATGCAATCCATTGTCCTCGTTGCACCTCCAACAAAATTGTCGAAATAGTTAAAAATCATCGCCATAGTGCTTGCTGGCGTTACCCTGCCGAAACTGCGGCAAGCAATGGCGGAATGGTTGCGCCAGGGCATATTCAAATGCCGCCAGCCAGTGAAAAGGAGAAGCCGCCTATTTTCGGGATGATTCAGCGCGGTGGCGCGGGGGGGGATTCGTATGCTGGGGGACGTTAAACAGGCCACTATCAAGCCACTGATAGTGGGCACTGTGGAAGCCGGGACTCAGGTGTACACCGACGAGTACGTCATTTATGGAGGGATTTTGGTCGTTACTGCGCGCTTGGTTACGTCCACACAGAGGAATTTCCCAAGAGAAATGCCCATTTATCTTAGCTTGTTTGAGTTTGTGCATAATTCGAAGCGGCGGGGTAGGGCTTCTGTTGGGATCCCTTCTGAACATGCTTCTACAGCCTGAGCCATGTCCTCAAAACCAGATATGAGCCTAAAATAATTCCTAAATCGGGTTAAACTAGCAGGCTATCGCCGTCGCAATAAATCTAATACCGCATCATTCAGCCAGGATTCCCCCATGTCCATCGCAACCTTCATCACCCGCTGGCAACACGCCGATGGCAACGAACTCGCCAACTCCCAGCTTTTTCTCGGCGAATTGTGCGAAGTGTTGGAACTGCCCAGACCGGAACCGGCCAGCGCTGACGCGGCGAAAAACGCCTATGTGTTCGAGCGCTGGGTGGATTTTGTCGCGCCCAGTGGTGAAATCACGAAAAAACGGATTGATTTGTACCGGCGCGGTTGTTTTGTGCTGGAGTCGAAAAAGACCAAGCACGAATTGGACAGCGGCGCATGGGACAAAGCGATGGATCGCGCCTATGCGCAGGCCGATGCGTATATCCGCGCCCTGCCTGCTGACGAAGGCCGCCCGCCGTTTCTCGTGTTGGTTGACGTGGGGCGCTCGCTGAAGCTGTATTCAGAATTTTCCCGCACGGGCGCGACGTATATCGCGTTTCCTGACCCGCGCAGTCATCATATTCGCCTGGAGGATTTGCGCCGTGAAGACATCCGCGAACGCCTGTGCCAAATCTGGCTCGATCCGCTTAATCTCGACCCGGCACGTCATGCGGCGCGGGTAACGCGAGAGATTGCCACGCAGTTGGCGGAGATTGCCAAATCCCTGGAGGCTAAAAAACACCACGCCGAGCAGGTCAGCGGTTTTCTCAGTCGGTGTATTTTTACGATGTTCGCGGAAGACGTGGGGCTGCTGCCCAAGCGCAGTTTTACCGAGTTGCTGGAAAGCTTGCTCGACACGCCGGAACATTTCCCGCCGTTGCTGGAAGACTTGTGGCGGGTGATGAACAGCGGCGGTTTTTCTTCGGCTTTACGCGCCAAACTGCTGTGTTTCAACGGCGGGCTGTTCAAAGAGGCTCACGCCCTGCCGCTGGATAAAGATCAGCTTCGGTTGTTGCTCAAAGCCGCACTGGCAGATTGGAGCCAAGTCGAACCGGCGATTTTCGGCACTTTGCTGGAACGCGCTTTGAACGTTCACGAACGCCACAAACTGGGTGCGCATTACACGCCCCGCGCTTATGTGGAGCGCTTGGTGCTGCCGACCATTATCGAACCGCTGCGGGCGGAGTGGCGCGATGTGAAAACCGCCGCCGCGATGGTGGGCGACGACAAAAAACACGCAGTAGCCCTGATTCGCGCCTTCCACCATAAACTCTGCGCCCTGCGCATCCTCGACCCCGCTTGCGGTTCCGGCAATTTTCTCTATGTCACCCTGGAGCATATGAAACGCCTGGAAGGGGATATTTTGAACACCCTGCACGAGTTGGGCGAAAGTCAAGGCTTGCTGGAAATGCAGCACATCACGGTGTCGCCGCAGCAGTTTCTCGGCCTCGAAATCAATCCCCGCGCCGCCGCGATTGCGGAAATGGTGCTGTGGATCGGCTATCTGCAATGGCACTACCGCGCCCACGGCAAGGTCAATCCGCCGGAACCCGTGCTGCGCGATTTTCACACTATCGAATGCCGCGATGCGCTGATTCGTTACGACGGTGTGGACGAAGTGCGCGACGAGCACGGCGAAGTGCTGACGCGCTGGGACGGACGGACGACTAAAAAACATCCGGTGACGGGCAAGGAAATACCGGACGAAAGCGCCCGCGTCGCGGTACTAAAATATCTCAATCCGCGCCAGGCCGACTGGCCGCAAGCCGATTTTATCATCGGCAATCCGCCGTTTATCGGTGCGGGGCCGATGCGTGCCGCGCAGGGCGACGGTTATGTGGAAGCGGTGCGCAAGACGTGGAATGAGGTGCCGGAGTCGGCGGATTTCGTCATGTATTGGTGGCACAAAGCCGCGCTGACGGTGCGCAGCGGCGCGGCGCAGGCGTTTGGCTTTATCACCACCAACAGTCTAAAACAGACGTTTAATCGGCGCGTGGTGCAATTTCACTTGGAAAATAACTCTCACGGAGGCACGGAGACACGGAGTAAAAATCTCCGTGCCTCTGTGCCTCCGTGCGAACCTTTATCTTTAACCTTTGCCATTCCCGACCACCCTTGGGTAGACGCGGCGGACGGCGCGGCGGTGCGCATCGCCATGACGGTAGGGCGCGGTGGCGAGTTGCCGGGGCTATTACAAACGGTATACGCAGAACACGCGACCAGCGGGGATGACATCGGGGTTAAATTAAAATCCCAACGCGGCATGATCAACGCGGATTTAAGCATCGGGGTCAATGTTGCGGGGGCAGTGGCGCTGGTCGCGAATTCAGATTTATGTAGCCGTGGTGTCCAACTTATCGGCGCAGGTTTTATTGTCACGCGAGAAGAAGCGAAAGCATTGGGCTGGGGCCGCAATCCCAATGTGGACAAGCATATCCGCGAATACCGCAACGGGCGCGATATAACCCAAAGTCCGCGTGATGTCATGGTGATTGACTTGTTCGGCTTGAAAATCGCAGAAGTTAAACAACGCTTTCCCGCCATCTATCAATGGGTGCTGGATCGTGTCAAACCAGAGCGCGACCACAACAACCGCGCCAGCTACCGTAATAATTGGTGGATTTTCGGCGAAGCACGCAGCGAATGGCGGCGCATGTATGCGGATATTAAGCGTTACATCGCCACCGTCGAAACCAGCAAACACCGCTTTTTCACTTTTCTCGACAAAACGATTTTGCCGGATAATATGCTGGTCAATATCGCGCTGGATGATGCGTTTTATTTGGGCGTGTTGTCCAGTCGCATTCATGTTGCATGGGTGCATAGAAAAGGCGGCACACTTGGGCCGGCGGCGCGTTACAACAAAACCGTCTGTTGCGAAACCTTCCCTTTTCCCGACACCGAAAGCCGCGATACGATTCGTAATCTTGCTGAACAACTCGACAAACTAAGAAAGGAACGCCAAGCCGAACATCCCGACTTAACCCTCACCGGCCTGTACAACGTGCTGGAAAAACTGCGCAGCGGCGAAACTTTGGATGCGAAAGACAAAATCATCCACCAACAGGGCTTGATTTCCGTCCTGCAAGAACTGCACGACGAACTAGACAGCGCGGTTTTTTCGGCCTATGGCTGGGACGATTTGAAACCAAAATTGATAGGCCGCCCCGGCGCAACCACGCCGCTGGTCGACAAACCCGACGACCAGGCCGAAGCCGAAGAAGAACTGCTGCGCCGCTTAGTCGAACGCAACGCCCAACGCGCCGCCGAAGAAGCCCAAGGCCACATCCGCTGGCTGCGCCCAGCATTCCAAAACCCGCAACAAAAAATCGCCAGCACCGCACAGCAAACCAACCTGCTCGCCGACGTGGAAGAATCCACTACCGAACCCGCCAGCAAACAAAACTGGCCGAAAGAACTGCAAGACCAAATCCACGCCGTCCGCGCCCACCTCGCCACTGCGCCGCTCGACGCGCCAAGCCTCGCCGCCCACTTCAAACGCCAACCGCTGAAAGGCGTGACGCAAGTGCTGGCGGCGCTGGAGTCGTTGGGCATGGTGGAGAGGGATAAAGCGGGACGGTTTGGTTTAATTGAACTTTGGACAAACCAACAAAATCATGCCCTTAGCCAAAATATTTCATAAAACACCAAGCATACAGAATAACATATTGATATAATGTAATTTGATACAAAAAATCTATTGAAAACCCAAAATCTCAATTATGTTATTCTGAATAAATGATTAAATTACAATGTATTAACTTAATTTTTGGGTAAAGTGGCGCGCTAAGTTGAGCAGTGTCCTGAGCTTGCCGAAGGGGGATTGGTTGTCCGCCTGTCCAACCGGAGGCCACACCTAAAGTGGGTATTGTCTTTGCTATATCGTTTGAATGTAGCCGCTTTAACACCGCGCCTTGAGGGATACGGACAACATGCACAATCTGACCGAAAAAACAGCGGATGATGTAATTTTACCAGAGGAACTGGCATTGACAGACGTAACCATGACGGGGGGTACCCGCAACAAAATCGCAGTCGTGCTACAACTCCACGATGGCTCGGTTCTCGACGGCTATCTGGTCATTGGTGCCAGCCACCGTTTATCGGATTATTTGAATCAACCCAAGGATTTTATTGTGCTTACCAACGAAACGCAGGGCGTACAAATCATTAACCGCCACTATATCGTCAAGGCCAGCGAGAAGTAACATACCATGAATATCCTGGTAAATGGCCAGGCGGCGGATGTCTTATCGTGCCACGACCGAGGCTTGCTGTATGGCGACGGCTGCTTCACTACGCTGGCAATTTACCAATCCCGCCCATTACAATTTAGCGCGCATTGGAAACGACTGACCTCATGCGTGGAACGCTTGGGACTGGCCATGCCGCTACGCACGGTGGTGCAGGCCGAAGCCAACGCGCTCTGTCAACAATGCCAGGAACGTCCGGGTTCCGGGGCAGGCGTGTTGAAAATTATCCTTACTCGTGGCGTGGGCGGGCGCGGCTACCGCATCCCAGCAACCGCATCCGCGTGCACACGTATCCTGCAACGGCACCCATGGCCGGATTATCCTGCGCAAGCCTTTCATGATGGCATTGCGCTGGCGCTCTGCCAAACCCGCTTGGGCATCAATCCTGCGCTCGCGGGCATTAAACACCTCAACCGGCTGGAGCAAATCCTGGCACAACGCGAATGGGGCGCGCCGTATGGCGAAGGGCTGATGCTGGATGCGGATGGCTGCGTACTCTCTGGCACTTTCACCAATCTATTTTGGGTGAGTCAAGGTAAACTCATTACGCCCGATGTGTCCCGTTGCGGCATTGCTGGCGTCATGCGCGCGATGGCAATAAAAACCGCTATATTACAAGGTATTCCCGTGGAAATTGGCCGGTTTACGCTGAACACGCTCACCCTGGCGCAAGAAATTTTTATATGCAACAGTGTATTGGGTATTTGGCCAGTGCACACCCTACTGGATAAGCACTACGCAGTCGGGCCAATCACCCGCCAGTTGCAACAATCGCCGCCACTTTGCAACGCCATGGTACCTTATCATGCTTAACTTCATCCGCCACCTGTTGCTCCGCCTCATCGGCGGTATCATGCTATTGGCTGCGGGCCTCACCTGGTTGGGCTACACGCTGTATAACGAGGGATTGCACACGGTGATGCCCTTGCCAGCAGAGGGTATCCACTACACTGTGCCACCTGGCGCGCGCATCCTCAGTGTAGCGAACGATTTGGCTAAACGCGGTTTGCTCAGCTATCCCATGGCCATGGTGTGGGTGGCAGCGGCCCGGCTCGAAGGCCAAGCGGGTCAGATTAAAGCGGGCGAATACGCCATTCCCGCAGGTTCCACCCCGCGTGGCTTGCTAGAAATTCTTGTGCGCGGCAAATCAGTGGACTACCCCTACACCATTGTGGAAGGCTGGACATTCCGCCAAATGCTGGACATGCTTGCTGCGCAAGACAAACTCACCCATACCTTGGGCACACTCAGCGACAGCCAAATCATGGCCAAAATTGGCGCGCCAGCGCAAGCTCCAGAAGGCTGGTTTTTCCCAGACACATACCTTGTGCCCGCTGGCACTGCGGACAGCGAAATTTTGCGGCTGGCGTGGCAAAAAATGCAAAAAGAACTCGATTCCGCCTGGCAGCAACGCGCCAGCGACCACCATTTGCAAACGCCCGCGCAACTGCTCACCCTCGCTTCCATTGTGGAAAAAGAAACCCGTCAACCCCACGAACGCGCCCAGATTGCTGGCGTATTCATTCGCCGCTTACAACAAGGCATGAAACTACAAACCGATCCCACGGTGATTTACGGTTTAGGGTCTGGATTTACTGGTGATTTGCGTAGCGAGGACTTGCGCCGCGACACACCCTACAATACCTACACCCGCGACGGTCTACCACCCACGCCCATTTGCCTGCCTGGACGCGCGGCTTTGCAAGCCGCCGCCCATCCCGCACCCGGGCAAGCGCTGTATTTTGTTGCCAAAAGCGACGGCGGCCACGAGTTTAATGCCACCTTGTTCCAGCATGAATGCGCGGTCATTCAATACCAATTGCAAGGCGTCGCGCCCGAGCGCTTGCGCGCACGCTGTCGCCAATTTCCTACCTGTTCTGCCTGCCGGGAGCGCACACCATGAACGCCCTACCCGGAACACGGGCGTGGCTCACCGAATTACGCACCAACTCCCGCCTGCGCCTGGGCGCTTGGCTAATTGCCGCCATTGCAGCGGCATACGGTATTCTGACCGTCAGCGACGCCAACCGCGCTTTATCTGCCAAAGTGAAAGAATCCTCAGCTCTACTGGCGCGATTAACTGCCATCGCACAACAGCAAGAATGGCCACAACGCGCGCTGGCCGCGCGTGAACTGCGCCAAAATTTGGACAATCGCCTGTGGCAAGCGGGCAGCAAGGGGCTGGCGCAAGCGGATTTTCAAACCTGGGTAGCAGAACAAAGCACGCAAGCGGGCCTACAAAACACCCGGCTGACCGTTGAAAACACCGCAGACGTGGAACCCGTGGAAACCCGCTTGTGGCGGGTAACCGCCCGCCTGGACGGCGATTTTCACCAACCGGCATTTGACCGCTGGCTACTCGCCATAGCGCAATCGCCGCGCTTTATAGAAATGGAACGCCTAGAAATTCAACGCATTGCCAGCGGCAATAAACGCTTTAGCCTCACAGTAACCGCCTATTTTGCCGCATCCGCCGAGACCAATTAACTTGGCGTGGAGTGCAAGCCGAAGCTTGCACAGGCCCGCATGGCCAACCCTTTTTGAGAACCCAGTTTTATGCAGCAATATCTTGATTTTCTTACGCACATCCGCGATACGGGCATAGATAAACCCGACCGCACCGGCACGGGCACACGCAGTGTATTTGGCTATCAAATGCGGTTTGATTTAACTAAAGGATTTCCGTTAGTAACTACAAAAAAGCTCCACTTGCGCGCCATTGTGCATGAGTTGCTGTGGTTTTTACGCGGCGACTCAAACTTGCGCTATTTGCATGAGAATGGGGTAAAAATTTGGGATGAATGGGCGGATGCACAGGGGGAACTTGGCCCAATTTACGGCGTGCAATGGCGTTCGTGGCCTACGCCGGAGGGGCCTTGCGACCAAATAAGCCAAGTAGTGGAATCACTACGTTGCAATCCTGATTCGCGCCGCCACCTGGTAAGCGCGTGGAACGTGGCAGAATTGCATAAAATGGCGCTACCGCCCTGCCATGTGTTGTTTCAGTTTTATGTGGCCAATGGCCAATTGTCCTGCCAGTTGTACCAACGTTCAGCGGATGCTGTGTTGGGGGTGCCGTTTAATATTGCTTCCTACGCACTCCTTACGCACATGGTGGCAGCGCAATGTGGGTATCAGGCGCGTGAATTCATTTGGACGGGCGGAGATTGTCATATTTATCATAATCATATGGATGCAGTGGCCACCCAGTTACAGCGCACGCCCTATCCATTGCCCACATTGAAGATGCACACAACGCCAGGGCTATTTGACTATCAATACGAAGATTTTGAGTTTGTGAATTACCAATGCCATCCAGCAATCAAGGCCGATATAGCGGTGTAACCGGCCAGGAACGCTGGCGTAGCCATGCACTGCCATTAAGTTTGGCATCTTAATGCCCTGAAAGGGCGAAATATTATAGCCCAAGGCTCTAAATATTACGCCCTTCTTTCAGGACGTGTTTTTTGTCTAACTTAATGGCAGTGAACCGGCTATGGCGTTGCCAATTTATTGCATTTTATTCAACTGGTTAATTCTTCCAACAACGCGCGCAGTGCAGACAGCGTAAACGGTTTTTCCAGCCAGCGCTGTACGCCCAGGTTCTGGAGCTTTTCCCATTCCCGCTGGGTCATGGACGCAGTAAGTGCAATGATTTTTGGGCCTTGGCCAGGCCCGGAACCCGGGCGTTGCGGATAAGCACGCAAAATTTCGCCACAAGCGCTGGCACCAT
>DYPE01000039.1:9414-17381 GCA_020720085.1 Dichelobacter nodosus
GAACCCGGGCGTTGCGGATAAGCACGCAAAATTTCGCCACAAGCGCTGGCACCATCCAATATTGGCATGTCCAAATCCATAAAAATAAAGTCATACTGCTTAGCGAGTGCGGCATCCACTGCTTGGCGGCCATTGCTTACCGAATCCACTACGCACCCTAGTTTTTGCAAAGCCAGAATGGCAATTTTTTGATTAACGGGATTGTCCTCAGCCACCAAAACGCGCAATCCGCTACGCCAGTGTTCCTGGCTACGCCAGTGTTCCTGGCTGAGTTCGCCAGGCGCGCGCACAGACTGTTCCTCAGCCAGGGGAAATAACACACTGAACGTAGAACCCGTACCCAGAGAGCTTTCGCAATAGACTTTGCAGTTCATCGCAGCGGCCAGTTTATACACAATAAACAAACCCAAGCCAGTGGAATGCTCGCCACCCGTGGGTTGCGGGGTGAGCTTAGTGAATTTGGTGAACAACTTGGCTTGGTCTTGCTCGCTCAAGCCCGGCCCTTGGTCAGTAATTGCACAACGGACAAACAAACCACGGCTGTCCACGCGAATGCAGACTTTTTTGCCAAACGGTGAATATTTAACGGCATTGGACAGCAGGTTGTCGAGAATTTGCTGCGCCACGTTGTCATCTGCCTGCACGTAATACACCGACTCAGAAGCGGCCAATTCCAGCGAAATCCCCTTGCGTATGGCTTGGGTGCGATGAAACCGCAGCAACTCAGTTAATAGCGGCAAAATATCCAACGTACGGACATGCGGTTTGATTTGATTCGATTCGATATTGTTCACATCCAACAGATTGGTCACCAGCCCAAGCATTTTACGCGCGCTGGCATGAATCATTTCCGCATATTCGCGCGTATCCACCGCCACATCCGCCATATCGCGGATGGCCTCGGCCATGCCCTGAATGGCGGCCAGCGGATTTTTCAAATCATGTGCGGCAATTCCGAGAAATTCATTTTTTTCCTGATTCAAACGCAACAGTTCTTCATTGCTGCGCAATAATTCTGTGGTGCGCTCGCGCACTTTTTGCTCTAGCGATTCGGTGAATTGGCGGCGTTCTTGCTCTATCGCGCGGCGCTCGCTAATATTCTGAAATGCCGACACCACAAAAATCACCCGGCCCTGACTATCCAAAATAGGCCGCGCTAAACTTTCTAATGGCACCACGCCATGGCCCGTATGCACTTCAATGTCGTCCGCCTTAGCCGCGTGCCCTTGCAAAGCTTGCACAATGGGCCTACGCTCCAGCGGATAAGGAATTTCCGTGCCTGCGATAAAGGTTTGGTGCTGCTTGATTTCATCCAATTGGCCAGGCGGATTGCCTAAATGCAGGATTTCTTTGCCTGATTGATTGAGATAATACGGCTTACCCTCGCCGTCAGCCACAAACACGCCTACGGGTACCGCATCGAGAAATTGTTTTAATTGGCTTTCTTTTTCCTGTTCTTGCTGCGTACAATCGTCACACGCGGGCAGTACGCCCACAGCGGCCAATTGTTGGCGCATTTGCTGGTTTTCCTGCATTAAGGCGGCCAAGCGCGCTTGCAAGGCATCGCCGCTTGTGGCTTGGATTTCCGCCGGGGATTCTGCATGATTTGTTTCAGATTGGTGCGTCATGTTGTGGCTCAGCACTCAGATAATTTAGGATGAATTCTATGAATTTTGGCGAGCAATAAACATGCCCGAGCACCCGCATCACCGCATTCCTGCTGCATTTTTTGCCGCCATTGCGCGCGGCGCTACGGTAGTGACGCCGAATCAACGTCTGGCGCGCTGGCTGCGCCAACACTATCACCAGGGCCAATATCAGGATGGTTTGGCCACCTGGCCGTCGCCGCGCATTTTGCCTTGGCATGGTTGGATGGAGGCATTGTGGCGTGAATACCTGCCCTATGTGCCTGCATTGGCAGCGGATTTGCTGTCGCCCACGCGCGAAACGCTGGTGTGGGAACGCATTATCTACGCAAGCGGCGATGCCGACGTTGGCGCTGAAGGAGAGGAAACCCTGCTATTGCCTGCGCAAGCCGCGCGAGCCGCACGGGAAGCGTGGCATTTGGCTCATGCTTGGCGTATGCCGCCGCCATTTGCCGCTGCACTGCAAACCCGTGATACCCAGGTATTTTGCCATTGGGCAGCAGTATATCAAAACCAGTGCGCACAACAGGGCTATTTGGATTACGCACGTTTGGCAGATGTCTTGGCCAATGGCTTGCCAGGAACGCTGGCGTTGCTAGGAACGCTGGCGTTGCCGGGAACACCGACGTTGCCAGGAACACTGGCGCACAAGGCGGATGCGCTGCTGATCGGCTTTGACCAATGGACACCACAGCAGCAACATTTGCTGGCGCGCCTGGAGGCATTCGGTGCCAACGTCACGCACGAACCATGGCATTGGCAATGGACGGCTGGCCAAGCCGGTAATGGCGTTGCGGAATTGGCGGTTTTTGACACGCCGCAACAAGAATTGGCCGCCGCTGTACACTGGGCCAGTGTTCCTGGCAACGCCAGTGTTCCTGGCAGTGGCAAAGCCTTATCCATTGCCATTGTTGTACCAGAATTGGCACAACAACGCGCGTTGATTCAACAAGCCTTTGCTGACAATGCCGCCGCTGGCTTGCCACAGCCGCACAGCAGCAGTGCGATGTTGCCGATGTTCAATATTTCACTGGGACTGCCCCTGGCATCGTATCCGCTGGTGCAAGATGCACTGGTCATTTTTCAACTGGGCAACACCGGGGAATTGCCGCCAGCAACTTGGTCGCGCCTGCTGCATTCACCGTATTTCACAGGGGATACACAGGATGCGCGCGCACACCTGGACGCAGTGCTACGCGCCGATGGCAATCCACGTTTAGACCTTGAAACCGTTGCGCAATGGGCAGCAGCACACGCTTGTCCACATTGGGCCGAAAGGCTGACCGCGCTGGCCGGGAACACCGGCGTTGCCGGGAACACCGGCGTTGCCGGGAACACCGGCGTTGCAGACCGCCAAGCGCCAGGCGCCTGGGCAGACACTTGGCTCGCTTGGCTGCGCGATATGGGCTGGCCTGGCGCGCCGTTGCCAGGAACACTGGCGTTGCCAGGAACACCAGCGTTGCCGGGAACACCGGCGTTGCCGGGAACGCTGGCGTTGCCAGGAACGCTGGCGTTGTCCAGCACGGAATACCAAATCGTCCACGCTTGGCACGAATGGCTGCGTGAATTTCATCACTGGGACAGTGTTGCGCCAAGCTGGACGCGCGCCCAAGCGCTGGAGCAAGCGCAACGCTTGGCGCAAGAACGCATTTTTCAGCCAAAGCTGCTGCCAGCAGAAAACGAGGATGCGCCAATTCAAGTGCTGAGGTTGCGCGAAGCCGCAGGTTTGCCGTTCGACCGCATGTGGGTGATGGGTATGCACGACGCGGCTTGGCCGCCGCCTGTGCGGCCCAATTCCCTACTGCCCGTCACATTGCAACGTGAGCGCGGCATACCCGAAGCCTCGCCTGCACATTTGGCAGAATGGGCCGACAAATGGCTGCAACGCCTGCGCAACGGCGCGCCGCACGTGATTTTCAGCCACGCACGCCAAGAGCAAGACCAAACCCGCACCATCACGCCCCTGCTGGCGGATTTACCGCTGGCCACGGGCATACACACCGTGCCCGCCCGTCCTGCTTGGCTGGCCCCGCCCGCACGCAACGCCGGTGTTCCCGGCAACGCCGGTGTTCCTGGTCTGGAACTGTGCGCGGATGTGTACGGCCCGCCCTTGCCGCTTTGCAATCCCCAAGCCGGTGGCAGCGGCATACTGCAATCACAAGCGCAATGCCCGTTCCAAGCCTTTGCCCGCTACCGCCTGAATGTAACCGGGCCGTTGCCCGAACCCGGTGCAACGCAATATGCCGTGCTACGCGGCATACTGACACACCAGGTGTTGGAACGTGTATGGCGGCAATGGGGTTCGCAACAAGCGCTCTGCCGCGTACCCACAGCGGAATTGGCCACTCAACTCACCGCCGCGCTGGAACGCGCCGCCAACAAACAACCGCCTCACCGCTTGGGGCCGCGCTTGCGCCAATTGGAAATAGCACGCCAGACCGCCTTGTTGACCACTTGGCTGGAGCTGGAAAAACAACGTCCACCATTCACAGTAGCCGCCACAGAACTCAGCCAAGAAATCACCTTAAATGGCCTGAAGATGCGCATTCGCGTAGACCGCGTGGATACATTAGCCAATGGCGCACAACTGGTGATAGATTACAAAACCGGCAGCCAGGCCGACAGTAACGCCAGTGTTCCTGGCGCGGACTGGTTCAGCGCATCGCAATGCGCTCGACCGCAACAGCCACAATTGCTCTTGTATGCACTGGCTTTGCAGGCCGATGGCCTGGCATTCGCACAAGTAAATAGCAAAAATCTGCGCAGCACAATGCGTTGCTTGAACGGCGTAGCGCGCGAGACCTATGACATTCCCGGCATCCGCGCATTGGCAGAAATCAAAAATGCCGCGCCGTCTTGGGCAGAACAACTACAAACTTGGCGCGGAATTTTGGAAGCACTGGCCGCAGAATTCAGCCAGGGGCTGGCAGCGGTCACGCCATTGCACACACAACATTGCCAATATTGCGGCCTGCACAGCCTATGCCGTGTGGAAGATAACCTGGTTGCCCATGAGATTTGACCAGAACGCCAGTGTTCCTGGCAAAGTTTATACCCCGGAATGCCGAAGCTTGCATAGGCTGCCCGGATGGTAAAAAGCTATTACCTATAAAATATTTGACCATGCCCAAAATGAGAAAAGGAGCAACCAATGGCAACCAAACTAATCAAACTGAAACAAGACGGCATTCTGGTGGAAGTCGAAGCCCAAGAAAACGAGACACGCGCTATCTCCGGCGGCGCGGCGGATAAAGTGGATTCCGCGATGGACAAGGTAAAACCGATTATCCTCAAAGCCTGCAAACCAGTTATTGAAGTATGGGGCGAACTGAATAAAGACCTGAGCCTGGAACAGGTCGAAATCGAATTGGGGCTGGGGTTTGAAGCAGAAGGTAATCTGTTTGTCACCAAAGCGACCGGCAGCGCCAATCTCACGATCAAACTCACCCTAAAACCGAAATCTGCCGGATAAATACCTTATGCCTGATATTTTCGATTCAATCGTGCTGATTACCAGCGCCGATACCAGTAACAAGAAATTTGGCAGCGGCTTTGCTATTCGGCGTGAACAAGACATGACCTGGATCGTGACTTGCGCGCATGTGGTGGAAGACGTGGGCGGCGCGGGGTGTATCCAGATAGACGGCAGGCCCGCCGAAATTCTGGCCTGCGGCAAATCCGACGAAATAGACCTGGCGGTGCTGCGCGTCGCGGGGCTAGGCTCTCTCCCGCTGGCGCTGGGTCTGACGGGCAAAGATGGCCTGCATTGCACGATTACCGGCTATGCGTCTTTGAACAGCGGCAGCCCACTGAAACGCGCTGAATCGCTGCAAGGAACGCTGGGCTACGCGGAACTGAAACATCCCGACGGTACCCGGATCGAAGCCTGGCGGCTGTGGATAGACAGCAAAATCTTGCTCGAAGGCGGTTACAGCGGCTCGCCGGTCATTGATACGGCCAGCGGTCTGGTGTTTGCTGTCACCAGTCATAGCATTGCAAAGGGAGAAAGCGGTTATGCCATATCCCTCGCTAATCTAGCGAAAATTTGGCCGGAGATGCCATCGGATTTATTGCAAGCATCTCAAGCTACGTCAACTGTATTTCCCGCCCAATTAGAAGATTTGTCGAATTTCGACTTGGAGCAGTTCAATACTTGCCGGCGATTTTTCCTTAAACCTGGACTGATAGGTATTGCCGTTGCAGATTCAACTGATTCTTGTTTGGAATTTCATGGGCATTTAGAGAAACGCCTTGAAAATATGCTGATAGCGCATGGAAGATATAGGGCAGGGGTTAAGGTTGAGCGCATTCCGTTAAATTCCACTTATCTTAATGTAGAGAATGCAGTGAAGAAAGTAGTACAATTTAAGCACGATTTGAAAGACCACGATATTCTGTTAATCATAAGAGTGAAATATGAAGAACGCTTATCTCGTTTCTGGGAAATGCTGCAAAATAATTTTAATGAATCATACCAATGTTGTTTGGTAGTGCTTATTATCAAAGAGGATAATTTTAATTCCCCTTTATCCTTGGCTAAAGACTTCCCGGCACCGATATTTACAGAAGATCACCTCCTTGATTGGATTAGCTTAATTACAGATGCTTTGCCAGGAGGAAAGGCGCAAAAAGCCGATCTTAAAGCGGAATGGCTTGAGTTCGTTATGCAACGCTGTGCCATAAATAATTGTCTACATACAGATCAAATATATCAAACACTTGCTGAATCATTGACCTATTTGCGTCGCAATACATCACTGATCGCTATACAAACCTTGTTGCACGATTGGCGTGAAGAACAGCGTAGTGGCAATGTTTGAACAATTTAGCCATAAAAGGAGAGCATCCTAACCATGTACAGACCCCTCGATACAAAAACCGAATTTTCCATGACTGGCTACCCGGATAAACCGGAAAAACTGCTGGAAAAAGCCGAGGTAGAAGAAGTCACAGCAACGCCCGTTTTGGAAACAGTCAAAGCCGAACCGTACCAACCGGATGCGGAATTGGTCAAAGCCGTGAACCTGGCGATTGCCCTGGGACGGCCTTTATTGCTGCAAGGTGATCCCGGTTGCGGCAAAACCCGTTTGGCCTATGCGGTGGCCTATGCGCTGAATCTGCCGCTGGAAAAGTTCTATATCAAATCCACCACCCGCGCCCAGGATTTGCTCTATACCTACGATGCGGTAAGCCGTTTGTACGACGCGGAAATGGCGGATGAGAAAAGCAAGACGGTACGGCATTATATCCACTACGGCCCATTGGGGCGGGCGATTATTCGCGCCCAATATAACCGCCGCTCGGTGTTGTTATTGGATGAAATAGACAAAGCCGATCTGGATTTTCCCAATGATTTGTTATGGGAACTTGACCGCTTGGAATTCCGGGTGATGGAAGATCAGAAGATACTGCCTTACAAAATAGACGAAAAAAAACCCGAATTACGGCCTATTATTCTGATTACCTACAACGAAGAAAAGCCTCTGCCAGCGGCGTTTCTGCGGCGCTGCATTTTTCATTATGTGGAATTTCCCAAGACTGAGCAGAGCTTGCTGGAAATCCTCAAATTACATCATATCGACAATCCGGGACTCAGTCAGAAAGCCGTGGACATCATCAGGCGGCTGCGCAGCCTGGAATCTTTGAGCAAAAAACCGGGATTGAGTGAACTGATAGATTGGACAGCTTATCTCGCGCATCTCGGCCTGTCGCCGGAGGAATTGGAAAAACTGCCTTATGCGGATGCTTTGCTCAAGCAGCGTTCGGATCAGAAAAAAGCCCTGGAACAGTTTGCCAAGCCATGACCCCGCCCCGCCAAGCGTTTTTCTGGGAATTATTCAGCACCTTACGCACCTGGAATTTCCCGCTGTCGCCACAGGATTACCAAAGCCTGCATGACGCGCTCAATGCGGGTTTCGGCTGGCAATCGCTGGCTGATTTGCGTTTCGTGTGCGCGGCGGTGTGGGCCAAGTCGAAACAGGAACAGGAAATTCTGTACAGCGTATTTGACCGCTTAAGCCAGGATTTTGGCTGGGAAGATTGGCGCGAAGAACTGGTCGAAAACAAAGCCGTCACGCCGCAGGCCAACCTTGCGCAACCCCCCCAAGCATCCAGTTCGCCGGCCAACGGACAACAAAAACCGGCAATCGCTCAGGAAAGTGAGACAGAGAAGCCACTGCCAATCGAAGCGCCGCCAATCCTACAAATTGAGCCAGGCGGCATGGCGGACGATAGTTTATTCAATGCAGTCAACAAGTTTTCCGATTCTACGCTGATTCTCACCCCGCGCTATATCGTCAGTTACCGCCAGGTGGCGCAAGC
>DYPE01000039.1:17481-22252 GCA_020720085.1 Dichelobacter nodosus
CTACGCTGATTCTCACCCCGCGCTATATCGTCAGTTACCGCCAGGTGGCGCAAGCCTGGCGGCGTTTGCGGCGCACGGTGCGCAGCGGCCCGAAAACCGAACTGGATACCGAAGCCAGCATTGCCCTGCGTTGCGCGCAAGGCGTGGCAACGCCGATGGTGTTGCGGGCCAGGCCGCGCAATGCGGTGCGCCTGTTGTTGCTGATGGATCGCCGGGGTTCTATGACGCCGTTTCACCACTTCACCGACAACGCCGTGCATCAGGCGATCAGCCAATCCGGGCGGTTTGAGTACAACAGCGTGTATTATTTCCACGATGTGCCAGCGGGCAAACGCAATGCCGACAACAACGCGCTGCTCCAGGCATTGAGCGGGCAACTCTATCCGCCGTTGGAAACCTTCGCGGGAAAAGTTCAGGCATTAAGCGGCGGTTATGTGTACGCCAAACCGTCGTTGCGCGAGACCGTGGCCTTGCCGGACATCCTCAAGCCGCACACTGGCGGCGCAACGGTGATTATCAGCGACGCTGGCGCGGCGCGGGGCAATTACGACACCGCCCGCCTGGTGGATACCCTGGCGTTTCTCAAAACGCTGTCCGCCTGCACCCCGCATGTGGTTTGGCTCAACCCCCTGCCGCCGGAAGCCTGGCGCAACAACAGCGCCGCGCAAATCGCCCGTTGTGTGCCGATGTTTACCGTGGATCAGGAAGGCTTGCATCAGGCGGTCAATGTGTTGCGCGGGCAGCTTTACGATTTAGACTATCCGTTGGGATAATGAGCAAACCAAAATGGAGAGCATGATGAGTACGCAGATAGAAACCCTGGCCGAACACGCCTTGCGCCTGCCAGCAAATCTTAGAGCGCAGTTGGCAGAGTTGTTGTTGGAAAGCCTGGACTTTGAGGAAGATTTTCCGGTTTCCGCCGCCTGGCGGGAAGAAATAGAGCGCCGTTGCAAAGCAATAGATCATGGGGAAGTTGAGTTGATTCCGGCGCAAGATGCCCTGTTTCATTTGCGCGGAAAATACGCATGAAATTTTGTTATTTCCACCCGGAAGCCTTGCGTGAAATTGATAATGCGACAGCCTATTACAAGGATAAACAAGCTGGATTGGAAATGCGCTTTCTGGATATTGTCGAAGATGCGGTGCTGAGAGTTCAGCGCAATCCATTCATATACAAGAAAATCGAAGGTGAACTACGTAAATGCCGCCTGCCTCATTTTCCCTATGGCTTGGTTTTCCGTATCCAGCCGGAACACATCGAAATCATTGCGCTCATGCACCTGCGCCAACAGCCAGGTTATTGGAAAAAACGACTCTGAAAGCCGGTGCGCAAGCTCTTTTTTTGCATGTTGCGCGGGCAGACTCACGATTTAGACTATCCGTTGGGACAATGAGCAATGGATAATTCTTCGCTTATCACACCGCGCTAAAAAACGTAATAGAGGATAACACCATGCAGCAACTCTCATTTGCAAACCTAGTCGAACAGGTTCAGCACTTGCCGTTTGATGAGAAACAGGAATTATGGGAATTACTTGAAAATTACCTGCGCGAGGAACGACGCAACAGTATTTACTATGCCTATCAGGAAGCGAAGAAGTCAGAGAATACTTTGACCTTTTCTAGTGACATCAATGAACTGAAAAGGCGGCTTGGATGATTAAAGTTGCGTTTAGCCAGGCATTCGAGCGTAGCTTTCGTAAACGCCTTAAGCACGACGACAAGCTTCAGGAGAAATTCTGGCAGAAATTAGAATACTTCATCCAAGAACCATTTGACCCAAGGTTGAAAACTCACAAGCTGACAGGACAGTTGAAAGACTTGTGGAGTTTCAGCGTTGAGTTTGATGTCCGGGTGATTTTCTATTTCGTGGATGAATTTAATGCCGTGCTTATGGATATTGGATCGCATGATGAAGTTTATTAGTCCTTGAACGGTTGCCATGAAGCAAGACGTTTTGCCGTTACTTGCCCGGAGTTTTAAAAAATAATGGAAATCCCCGCCGCCCTGGCCTGGAGCCGTGACCGTTTCGGCTCGCGTGATGAAATCGTGTTGGATTTGGCCTGCCACGCCGCTTTGCCAGTGGCGCTCAACAGCGAACTGCTGCACCTGATTCGGCTGAATTTTTTCCATGCCCACGAACACAGCAATGGGCATTCCCGGCTTGATTATGCAGTGGAAGCGGAACTGCTGTTGTCGCCGCTGTGCCGCGAAATCAGCGAAGACCTGTACGAAATCCTGCCGGAAATCCGGTTGGAATTGCTTAAACGTCTGTATCACCGTTATCCCGGCAATATCGAAAGTTTAAGCGTGCTGATTGCCCGCTACACGCAGTCCTGCGCTGATTGGCTGGCGCTGGACACGCTGAAAAAATCGCAATGGCTGACCGCCTTACAACACCTTGACCGCGACCAGGCCAAACAGCTTATCGCAGCGCAGCAACTCCAATTGCCCCGCTTGAATCCAGCGGAAAAACAGGAAAAGCACGAATGGCTGGTCGCCATGCGCGGCGAAGTGGAATTGGGCGAAATCGCGGCCAAAGCCGTGACGCAAGCTATTTTTGTGATGCACGATTTACCTGCGGCCAAACCCTGGCGCGCCAGGCCGGAATTAGATGCGTTGGTGCGCCAATGGCAAGAAAATCCGCAAGGTTTATTTTTGATTAGCGGCGCGGCGGAGATAGGAAAAACCGCTTTGCTGGCAGAGTTTTTCAAGCGGGTCTCCGCTGCGTTGGCATCTGAAAATTCACGCCCAATATTTGTTTATTCTTTCCACGAATCCCCCCATATTCCCGGTTTCATCAAAGCACTGGGCGCGTGGCTGAAAAAACCACATGCGTCTTTTTCGGAAATCTTACAAACCCTGGCCGAGCGTGGCGGTTTATTGTTGCTGGACGGCCTGGATACATTCCAAGACAGCGGCGAGTGGCGCGGCATCCCTGGGCATGTGACGGATTGGCGCTTGGCAGAACTGCTGCAACAAATCGGCAGCCGCGCATGGCCGGGCGTCTCGGCGGTGATTGCCAGCCGGTATGCTTTGCCTGGGGAAGCGTTTACTTATCAGCACATTGTGTTGCATGAAGCAGCCAATTCATTGCCGCCTTCTTTCCGCGATACCCTGAAGGACGGCACCCCCGGCCCGGAAATGGTTTTTTTATCCGGCGGGACGTTCAAGATGGGCGACCAGCAAGGCATTGGAGATAAAGATAGGGAAAGGCCCGTGCATGAAGTGACCTTGAGCGCCTTCTTGATAGGCAAATACCCGGTGACTGTGGGTGAGTTCCGGCGATTTGTGGATGCGACGGGATACAAGACGGAAGCGGAAATTGGAGATGGCAGTGGTATTCGTGACAGACAAAGAAATTTTAATCAAATAAAAGATGCTAATTGGCGTAACCCATATTTTGAACAACATGACAATTACCCAGTTGTGTGCATTACCTGGAACGATGCACAAGCATACTGCGTTTGGTTGAGTGAACAGGCAGACCAGGATTATCGCTTATTGACAGAGGCAGAGTGGGAATATGCCTGTAGAGCAGAAAGTGATACAGCATACTGTTTTGGTAATGACGAAAAGCAACTGGTGAAATATGCCTGGTATGGAGAGAACTCAAGTAATAGAACACATCCCGTGGGAGAGAAAAAAGCAAATAAATTTGGCTTGCATGATTTGCACGGAAATATATGGGAGTGGGTGGGAGACTGGTATGGAAAATACTTACCAGAACCACAGGGTAACCCAAGTGGTTCCGATAGTGGATTTCAGCGCGTAAACAGAGGTGGCAGTTGGAGTACTATTCACGCTAAAACCTGTCGGTCAAGTGTCCGGCATTTGATTGATCCTAGTAGTCGCTTTGATAATCTCGGTTTCCGTCTTGCCCGAGGTCGACAGCGAGCCGGGCCGGAACAGGATCCGGCAGGCGGGAGCAAGACCGGTCAGGTCTTGCGGGCATTGCGCGAGAGCAATCCGTGGGCGGAGCGGATTGAACGGGATGAATACGGGGTTTACGCGGATTTCAATTATAAAAAAATCAGCCAGCGCATGAGGCTGATCCTGCCGGGGCGGTTGATGATGGGTTCGCCCAAGACCGAGCGGGAACGGTATGACGACGAGCAGCAGCACGAGGTTATCCTGACCCAACCCTTCTGGCTGGCCGACACTGCCTGCACCCAGGCATTGTGGCGGGCGGTGATGGGTGATAATCCAAGCCGCTTCACGAGGATGGAAAATCCCGTGGAAACCGTCAGTTGGAATGACGCGCAGCGGTTTTTAAGCGCGTTGAACCAGGCCATGCCTGGACTGAATTTGCGCCTGCCCAGCGAGGCGGAATGGGAGTACGCCTGCCGCGCAGGCACCACCACGCCGTTCTGGTTCGGCGAGAATATCACGCCGGAGCAGGTCAATTACGATGGCAATTATCCGTATGCGGGCGGTAAGAAAGGCGTGTACCGAAAAACAACCGTGCCGGTGAAGGCTTTGCCGTGTAATGCCTGGGGCTTATACCAGATGCACGGTAATGTGTGGGAATGGTGCCAGGATGGGTACGGGAGCTATCAGCTTGCTGACAGCAGTCCTGTCAGTGACCCTGTGGGCGCTGACCGCAGCGGCTACTGCGTCATGCGCGGCGGCTCCTGGAGCTTCCACGGGCGCTTCGTGCGCTCCGCGTCCCGCTACTGGCACTCGCCCAACTACCGCATCGGCAATTTCGGTTTCCGTCTTGCCCGAGGTCACATTGGGCCAGGGTATGAATTATGAATTAAAAATCAGA
>DYPE01000040.1 GCA_020720085.1 Dichelobacter nodosus
ACTGCTCGCAGACTTGCTACGGCGGCGTTCCCGCCTATAATTTATCATACTCATTGTATCATTACCTTTGCTCCCCCCAGTGCCTTATTTGGCTTTATCCTTGCTTGCCCAAGGAGCGGAGCAACCCGTCTACGTTTTTATATTTCACTACACCACCACTTTTGAGGAATACGCGATGAATCATCATAATACCCGGCTTTATTTGGCCATGGCTGCCGCGCTGCATGGTGCGGACAGTTTGGCCGCCTCCTGCGCCGCGCCAAGCGTGGTCATGGATACGCTCACTCTCCGCCTTCCCTGTGTGGCGTATCAAAACCAAAATTACCAAGCCACACTGCTCGCCGCGCAAGGCGTGCCAGATGTCGCCTTGGCCTGGCAATTGGACTTGGCATCATTACAACCAGCGGATTGCACGCCGGACACCGTGGCCTGCGCCACAACCGATACGAATCTCGGCATTCAACTGTCAGGCTTAAACCTGGGCGGCAAGCCACATAGCGCGCAATTGGCATTCACACCCAATCCTGGCCAAGAAGGATTGTTTTGGAAATATGTTGCGCATCAGGAACAACAAGCGAGCAACGGCAATGATACCGTCACGGGCGGCAATACTACGCCAACTGACGGCGGTCAGGCAGTAGCGCCCAAAGTAACCCCCAAGGACATCAACGTCCGAGTGTCTTATTACGACACGTTTGAAAATACCAAGACCAAACAGGACGCGATTACCGCCAGTCTGCGCCATTTGTCTGAGGCTGTGTATGAAGCCAGCAATGGCGCGCACCGCATTGGCAAGGCCACCGTATTCACCGACGGCGCGTTTGCTGATGATACGGATATTTTGTGGTTAAATGATGTCGGTAGCAATGGCAAGGCGTGCTGGTTCAATGCCAATGTCGGTGGACGCGGGCGCAAAGGCGCGCGCGTGCAGCATTGCGACATTGGCAATAATAATCCCGAGCGTTACAACATGTTGCAAAAGGTTCGTGCTGGCGGCTATACCCTGGGTCATGAATGGGGTCATTTTTTTTACGGCTTGTTTGATGAATACCAAGGGAAAGGCGAATGTGATACGGATCGACCCAATTCGCCGTGTGCCTCCGATCAACCGGTTGTCCCGGCCATCATGAACAGCCAATGGCAAGCAGTGGATGCCAATGGCGATTTGGGCGACGTGAAGTGGCTGAATTTTTCCACGGCCCTTAACAATACTGGCAATACCGCGCACAACCGCGTGTATGCTGCCAGCGGCTGGGAAACCTTGTTACGCAATCCCGAGCAAGACCCGCGCCCGATGGGGCGTCCTTATTATCCCGAATTGGCCGCAGTGGCACCGCAGGCCGGGCAGGAACCTACGTTGGACTTGCTTAGCGAGGCAGGATTGAAAGCAGCCAGTGAAGCGGTAGTGGTCACGTTCAAACCCGGTAGCGCGGCCACGGATGAAACCTCGTCCCGCCGCGCCGATGGCGTGGGTTTTGATTGGTTAGGCACAGTGCGCCAAATGGTCATCGACCGGTCTAGCGCAGTAACACCGCAGCGGTTGGATGATGTCAAGACAGCGGTACAAAATCTAATCAACCAAGCCGAAGTGGGCGATGTCATTGGCGTGGTTGCCTTTGATGCCCAGCCGCAAGCTGTGATTCCCTTGACCTTGATTCAAAGCGAGGAAACCCGCGATGCCTTAATCGCAACCTTGGAAAGCCTGACCCCTGGCAGCGGCAGCGGCCAACCCAATTTGAATCTGGCGCTGGACAGCGCGGCGCACGGAATTGAACAGGCGAAAGTGTCTGACGACTTTGTGTGGTCGGTATACTTATTCGCCGACATGAAAAGCATGGCAGGCCAAAACGCCAAACAAATCAGTGCGCAGTTGCAAAGCGTGAATTTTGGCAGCATGACGGAAGAATCCTTGCAAAAAATCACCACTCCAGAATTGGCCAACTTCCTCAAATCCGCGCAAGCTTTGTACCAAAAAGACATTTCGCTCAATGTCATCAGTATGGACAAAGACGAAGCCGCTAACCTGGTGATGCGTGAAGTCACCGATTGGATGGGCGGTATGTTTTTCCGTGCGCCCAGTGCGGGCATGATGGAACGCGCGCTAGGGGAAATCCAGGCTGCTTCTTCGCCCGCCATTGATGTAACGGTAGACGCCAATTTTATACCGGTGGATAAAACGGCCAGCGTACCGGTATATTTGGACGGCACATTGGGCAATGTGGAAATCACCCTGGCATTTTTTGACGCGCCAGCGAACATGAATCTGGTGTTGGAAGACCCCAAGGGCGTGAAGTATCCAGTGACCGCCGAACACTGCGGCGATGTCGTGGACGAAGCAGAAGTCGGCGAGGTGGCGTATAGCTACTGCATGATGGAGTTGTACCAACCTGAACCGGGGCAATGGCGGTTGCACGCGGCCCCTGTGGGGGGACGCAGCGATTTGCTCTACCTTGTGCAAGCTTTGCCAGCGGACAATGAAAAATCTTTCTTTGCCAGTGTGTATCCACTGAACGAGGCATCATTGGCAGTAAACAAACCCGTAGTGGTGGAAGCCATGGCGGGCGCAGACTTGCCGGTCACTGACATCGCGGTCAACGGTGTGCTAGAAACCCCAGATGCTGACGCTGCCGACCTGCCGCTGGCATTTGTCGACGATGGCATCAGTCCAGATGAAACCGCCCACGATGGGATATACACGGCCCAATTCATACCCACCCAAGCCGGGGAATATCTCCTCACCGTGCGGTTTGACAATACGCAGAAAACCGGTCAATTCACTGACTTCGGGGTGGCCTACGCACCATTCCCGGACGGCAGCACACCGTCCAATTCGCGCACGCCAGTCGGCATGGCCTTTTACCGCGCCGCGTTCGGGCAATTGTTTGTAGAATAACCCAACGCACGGCAATGCCCGGCGCGGCCACGCAATTGGCGCTCCGGGCATTGATTCATTGTGATATTGTTTAGACATTAGGAGGAAATTATGCACGCATTATGGATGAATGGTATGGCTGCTGTGGCGGCTTGCGTCCCATTCGCGGCCCAAGCGGCCAGTTTTGATTGCGCCAAGGCGTCCACTGCGGTAGAAAAAGCCGTGTGTGCGGAGGCCCAATTGAACGATGCGGATGCGCGCCTAGGCCGCTTGTACAGCAAGTTATACAGCAAAACCAACGGCACAGCCGACAAAGACAGCCTTAAAGAAACGCAACGCGCCTGGCTGCAACAACGCGCGCGTTGCGACAATCCAACCAATCCCGCCGGGATGAATGCGTGCTTACTGGAAGTGTATCAACAGCGCATTCAGGCACTGGAAGCGGGCCAACCCAGCGTAGGCGGACGGCTGTGGCAGTTCACCACACCGCTGACGGAAAGCGGCTCTGCCTATCGCTTTGTGCTGCGCGGCGCTATGGAAAATGAAGTGGCGCATATCAAACAAATCGATATTTCCAATAATGGCGGTAAAAGCATCCTGCAAAGCATCACCGAATATGGCGGCCAGCCGCTGGACACACAAACTTTGGATGTGGATGGCGGCAGCGGATTTATGATTGAAGACGTAAATTTTGACGGCTACAAAGATATCCGGTTGATGGAGCTGCTGCCTGCTGGCCCGAATGTGCCGTTTATTTATTGGCTATTTGACCCGGCCAGCAAAAAATTCAGCTATCACGCCGAACTCAGCGAACTCACCGAAGTGCGCATCGACGCTGCGACCAAGCAAATTCATAGCCAATGGCGCGAAAGCGCCAGCCAATACGGCAAGGCAGTTTACCAATTCATCAACGGCAAATTAACCAAAATAAAAGAATCCTCATATCAACATCAATACGAGGATGTATTTGAATTGACCGTGCGCGAGTGGACCAATGGCCAATGGCACGAAGTAGAACGCTCTTTGGTGCGCAAATAATCCATGAACAGGTGCTGCTACAGCAACTCCCGCCCACTAAAAACAACCAAAATAACTCAAAAAGAGACAATATATGCCAAGAGCACTCCCACCAATCCCGCAACGCGACACGCTCCAGCCCTCAAAACACTTCTCAATCAAGCCATTAATTGCGGAGATACGGCGGACAGTTTCTGCCATACCAGACTACGGTACTGGGAGATTCAGCTATTCGCTGGTTGATGTTCTGATGTCAGGGGCGGCGGTGTTTGGACTCAAGTTCCCGTCTTTGCTCAAGTTTGATGAAAATCGCCAGGAAAAGCACATCCGCCACAATTTGCAGACGCTGTACGGCGTTGCACAAGCGCCCAGCGACACGCAAATGCGCGAGATTCTTGACCCGCTTGAGCCAGCAGAGTTGGATAAAGTATTTGGGTAGTGACCCAATCCACAGGGTGACAGGCAATAAAAAAATAATAAAAACAATCAACTATTCCAGGGGTACCCTATTTATCGGGGCATTACCCCCTTAAAAATCAAGGATATAATCTGGAACACAACTACGGGCATGGTAAACAACATCTCGCCAGTGTGCTTGGAATATTGATGTTTATTATGTTTCTGGTTGACCAAATCCAGGAATTAAATTGCAGTTTGTTCAAAGCTGCAAGAAATCGCTGCCATTCTAAAACAACTCTATGGTTTAAGCTGCGCAGTCTGTTTGCAAACTATTTTATTGATTCATGGGATGATATTTGGTTGAGTATTATTTATGGCCACCAAGCGGCGAAGTTAGCGCCAAATTCATCTTAAATAAAACAATGTGTTTCAGATTTGCTTTGAAATTATGAGGGTATAAAACGCGCAAAAATAAGGATTCAATTTTCTCCGGCAAACGGAAGAGGTTGCTTTGCGCCGGTGTTTTTCATGGCGGTCAGTTGGGCGCGGGTATGGCGATTTTTGTGTAACAGCGGGTATGAGCGGGAATTGCTGACATTATGCTCATATATATGGCATTATAGAAAATATGCCATTGGGCAAGGAGTTATGGATTATTAAAGAGCCTCATAAGGGCAGTTATCATCCAGACAGCGGGCCTTTGATAGTAAAGAAAGATGGAAAGTTTTTTGGCACTGCTGCAATAGGAAACTCTACGCTAGGTGCTGATAGTGGAGAGAAATTTACAGTACACATTATTATGGCTTCTTATTAAGCAGGAAGAAAATTTCAGCATTACATTGATGAAAGTTATAAAAAAGGAGTGTGGTCTGGAATACCTACAGTCTTTGATGGAAAAATATTGGCCACTTTTTCTATAATCAGGGATGATTCCATGGAGTGTAAGTTTAAAGATTTTGAAAAATATTTATAACGAGAAGCACTAATTCCCCTTCCCTCCCCACGAAAAAATGCGGATTTCCGAGTTGAGAATGATCCGCGAAGGTGGTTCTATTTATTTCACAATCATTTTTACACGCCGTCCCGGTGCGCGTTTCGCATTCACCTGGCAGACAATTGGCTCGACTGGCGCAACGCACTGCGATGCAACGACGGGAACTTAAGGTCACACCGCAGCAGTGGGCATCAGCACATGGGTAGAGAGTAGCGAAATATCCCTGTGCGCATGATGTTGAATAACTGCCAAATTAAAAAAGGTTTTCACTTTCAAAGTGCTGCGCGGCGAGATAGCCGGTAGGCTTTGGGCATGGTTATGTCCATTTTGATTTGGTAGCAACAGTGGTTGCTTATTCAAATGGCGGGCGACATGCTGACGTTGCTTGATGTATTGGCGCAACAGGTAGGTATTAAAGGCATTTTCTCGGATTGGCCAGGCACTGTGACCTATTACGCGAATTGCATGGGTCTGTAAGAAATAAACAAAGTGGCGGCGAAAGGAAGCCATTTCGTCGCCATTCGCCTGCGCTTTCGTGCGTTGCGGGTAGTTTTAACTTGCGTTCTTTATTAGCCCAACCGGGGTACATGGTGCGCGTGGCAGATGGCGGCTGCCAGTGCGTCCGCTGCGTCGGACGGCGGAGCTTGTGGCAGTTGCAGCAAAATCTTCACCATGTGCTGAATTTGTTGTTTGTCCGCATGACCTTGACCAGAAACGGTTTTTTTAATTTGGTTGGCCGTGTACTCTACCACTTCCAAACCATGGTTGATGGCTGCGACCATGGCTACGCCGCGCGCTTGGCCGAGCTTGAGTGCGGAATCGGGGTTTTTGTGCATGAAAACTTTTTCCACCGCCAGTATTGTGGGGTGGTGGCAGGCAATAACTTCGCAAATGCCAGCGTAAATTTCGCGCAAGCGTTGCGGCAGGGCGTGTTGTTCCATGCGAATACAGCCGCTGCCTAAGTAACGAATACGGGTTAGGCTCACTTCTATCACGCCAAAGCCAGTCACTCTGGAGCCTGGGTCTATGCCCAGCAGCCGTAATGGCTGGCTGGGCACAGGGTTAGGCGGTTGCAGCATGGAAGGTTTCAGGACTGGCTGCTGAAGCTTTCCATGAAAATTGCGCGGTGAATATCGCCTAAGCTGATCATGCCTACCAATTTGCCGTTTTCCGCCACCGGCACGCGGCGGAAATTGTTGCGCGCCATGAGTGACACCGCTTTAAGAATAGGGAAGTTCGGTGCCACTGCTTTGACGCCCTTATGCATGAGGTCAGAAACCTTCATGGTAAAGACTTTTTTATAATCTTTTTCCAAATCCTCGAAATTCACTGTTCCCATATTTTCCATTAACTCTTTAATGTCTGGGAAAAGAAAGCCTAGAATATCGCGCTCGGCGATAACGCCCACCAGGTTATTTTGATCGTCGGTAACGGGTAACGCAGTAAACCGTTGTAAACACATCAACGACGCGGCTTCTTGTAAACTGGTTTCCGGGTGAATGGATTTGACCGCTTTAATCATTACGTCTCTTACTAACATTTTTTGTCCTCCTCACTGCCATTATTTGGGTATGTAAAAAAAACAGAAAGTTATAGCCAGGGCAAGGGTTGTTCTTGACCATTGACGGTAAATTTTCCATCTTTGAATTGAACCGTGGCGCGGAAGCCGCCTGGTTCAGGCAATAACCATTTTTTATCTTGCAAGGCTTGCAATTCAGCGTCCACTTTTTTGGCGATTTCCTCGGCGCTAGGCGGCGCAGTAGGCGGTGCGGCTGGCTCCTTGGCAGAATCCGCTGGTTTATCAGCGGGCTTGGGCGGAGGTGTGGCAGCGGCTTGTTGTAAGGATTTTGTGATCCTTTGCGTATACACTTCGCGCGCTAAGGTTTGTGGAATAAAGAAGTTGCCATCTGCCAGCACGGCGGCTTTGATGGCATTTTGATCCATTGCCAGTGGCTTTTTGCCATCGCCTTGGAGTTTGCTGCCATCCAGGCTCACGGTCAGGTTGCCTGTGAGTGTGCCTTCTTTGGTGGTCAGCCGTAAGGTGCGCAGCTCGGCCTTGGGCGAGTTTTTTAGCAATTCTGGCCCAGCCTGGCTGAGTTTTCCTAGCACTGCGAAAGCGAGCAGTTGGTCAGACAGTCCTTGCTGTTGCATGGCGTCTACTTGATTTTGTAAGTCCAACAACACGCTTTCGAGCAGGTTGCTCACGCCCAGTTCCAATTCAAAACTGGATTCTGCCAGGCTGCCAGTGGACATTTCTTTGGGTAAGTTCAGTTTTTCCAGGGTGGTGCGCACCACGTAACCAATACCCGTTTTTTCTGCATTGGCGTGGCCGGAAACTTTCATGTTTTTCAAGGAAAGTTCGCTGTTGTCGGCTTTTTTCATGTGCAATGAAGCCATGCTGGTCTCGGTGTTGCCCACGCGCAGGCCAGAAGCCAGCGGCTTGATGTCGATCATGGCCTGTAATCCGTCAAGCCTCAGGGTATTGCCATCGGTGTCGGCAGCAAAGGATTTCAGCGCCACATCCATTTTTTGTAATTTTTGTTTGGCGTCCAGCGCAGCACTGCCGCGCAATTCGGCAAGTTGCAAATCTGCATCTTTTTCAATCACCAAGTGCCAGCCAGGCAGTTGCATAGTGGCACGCGGCGCGCTGAGATCAGCGGCGTACAGCACTTGGCCAGTGATGCCTTGCCATTCTAACTTGCCCGTGCGTTTGCCATCGGTAATGTCGCGTGTCAGGGGATTCATGACAATATCTGTTTGGCCCTGGCCATCGGCCAACACTTGAGTAATCAATTGTAACGGCGGCAAATCAGCGAGTAAGTCCTTTACGCCTGGTGGTACAAACCATTGCAAGTTGCCTTCCGCTTTGTTTTGTTGGGTTTTGGCCAGAGTGAAAGTTTGCCCCACGATATTCATGAGTGCTGCGACAGGGTCTTTGCGCAGGGCGGCCAAATCTACCGGCTGAGGCGGATTTTGGCCAATGCGGTATTGTAATTGTGGTTGCGGCGGAGCGGGTTGCGTAGCGGGTGCAGGCGGCGCGGCAGTGCCTGTGGTGGCAGGCGGGGGGGCGCTTGGCGGTTGTGCCGCTGGCGCTTCTTGTGCGAGTGCGGGCGAAGCGAGGAACCAGCCCGATAGGGCGATGGCGGTCATCATTTGATTTTTCATGCCGTTATCCTTGGGTTTAAGAGGTAAGTAAATTCTGTCTGGCCATGTGTGCTATACGGCACTATGTGTCCAAGTTGCTGACAAAAAGCGCATTTTTTTCAATAAAATCACGGCGTGGTTCGACCTGATCGCCCATAAGCGTGGTAAATACCTCGTCGGCGGCTACTGCGTCTTCAATGCGCACGCGCATCATGTTACGGGTTTCCAAATTCATCGTGGTTTCCCATAACTGGACAGGGTTCATTTCGCCCAGACCTTTGTAACGTTGAATGGCCAAACCATTTTTGGCTTCTTCTAATAGCCACTCTACCACTTGCGCAAAGCGTTGCACGGGCAATTTTTTCTCGCCGCGTTGCACATAGGCACCCGCTTCCAGCAGGGTGTTCACTTTTTCGCCAAACTGGCGAATAGCACGGTATTCGGTGGATTCAAAAAACGACTTGCTTATGCAATGTTCAATTTCTACGCTGTGTACGCTCAGTGCCAACTGTATTTCCTGGCTCATTTCATCATAGCTGGCTTTCAGGCGGGTGGTTTCGCTGGCGTGCGTTACACGCTGGCATAACGCAGACAGCCATTCGGCTCTTGATGCTGCGGCGTCTGGCGCGTCGCCCGGCCAGGCCGACAGTTCTACCATAGCGCGCAACGCGGATTCTGGCAATTTGCGCGCCATGCGTTGGATGATTTGGCCAATATGCAAATATTCACGGCACAGTTGCTCCAGCGCTTCGCCGCGCAATGGCGGCGCGCCCTCGGCGGTTATCAGCAGGGATTGATCCAACGCGCTTTCCAGCAAAAATCCATGCAATTCGGCATCGTCTTTCACGTAACGCTCTTGCTTGCCTTTTTTCACTTTGTACAGTGGCGGTTGGGCGATGTATATATAGCCGCGCTCGATCAATTCCGCCATCTGCCGGTAAAAAAACGTGAGCAATAAGGTGCGGATATGGCTGCCGTCCACATCTGCGTCGGTCATGATGATGATGCGGTGGTAGCGCAGCTTTTGCAAGTCGAATTCTTCCTTGCCAATGCCGCAGCCCAAGGCCGTAATCAGCGTGCCCACTTCGGCGGAGGATAACATTTTGTCAAAACGGGCTTTTTCTACGTTCAAAATTTTGCCTTTGAGCGGCAAAATGGCTTGGAATTTACGGTCGCGCCCTTGTTTGGCAGAACCGCCAGCCGAGTCGCCTTCCACAATGAACAATTCGGATTTGGCTGGGTCTTTTTCTTGGCAATCCGCTAATTTTCCTGGCAAATCGGCAATGTCCAGTGCGGTTTTGCGCCGCGTCATTTCGCGCGCTTTGCGTGCTGCTTCGCGCGCGCGCGCGGCGTCGAAAATTTTGTCAGTAATGCAGCGCGCTTCTGCGGGTTTTTCAAGCAAAAATTCTAACAGCCGTTCATACGTTAAATTTTCAACAATGGCCTTCACTTCGCTGGAGACCAGTTTTTCCTTGGTTTGCGAGGAAAATTTAGGGTCTGGTACTTTCACCGACAGCACGGCGGTCAGTCCTTCGCGGATGTCATCCCCTGTAACCTGGGTATTTTTATTTTTCTTGGTAAAGCCTTCTTGTTCGAGATAATGCGTCATCGTGCGGGTTAATGCCGAACGCAGGCCAGTGAGGTGCGTGCCACCGTCTTTTTGCGGAATGTTGTTGGTGTAGCAAAATACATTTTCTTGATAGGAATCATTCCATTGCATCGCCAATTCTACGGTGATGTCGTCTTTTTCCTGATTCAGGTAAAACACGGTGGAGTGCAGCGGTGTTTTGTTGCGGTTCAAATGCTCAACGAAGGAGCGTATGCCGCCAGTATATTGAAAAATATCTTGATTTTCTGTACCTTCCTGGCGCAATACGATGCGCACGCCAGAGTTGAGAAAACTCAGTTCGCGCAGGCGTTTGGCCAAAATGTCATAGTGGTATTCGGTATTGGTGAACACCTGTGTGCTGGGTTTGAAATGCACGGTAGTGCCCGTGCGGCTGGATTCTCCGCGTGCGGCCAACGGCGCTTGCGGCACACCGTCGCAATACCGTTGTCCCCACATTTGGCCGTCGCGGTAAATTTCCAATTCTAGCCATTCCGACAGCGCGTTCACCACGGATACGCCTACACCATGCAAGCCGCCGGAGACTTTGTAGGAACTGTCGTCGAATTTGCCGCCCGCGTGTAGCACGGTCATAATGACTTCAGCGGCGGAACGGCCTTCTTCTTGGTGAATGTCTACCGGAATGCCGCGCCCATTGTCGCTCACCATTACCGATTGCTCAATGGTGAGTACGACTTCGATTTCAGTGCAATATCCTGCCAGCGCTTCGTCAATGGCGTTATCCACCACTTCAAACACCATGTGGTGCAGGCCGCTGCCATCGTCGGTATCGCCAATGTACATCCCCGGACGCTTGCGTACTGCGTCCAGCCCTTTTAATACTTTAATGTTGTTTGAATCGTATGTTTTATTTTCGTTCATGGCCTGGCTAATTATCGTGGCGGTAAAATGGCCAAAGTATAGCAGATAACGCGCCTGGCAGCGCGGGAAAATCAGACCGCGCGCTATACTCAATCACGGGGATTTCCGATATACTCCCCAGGTTTTTAGCGCTCGTTTAAAAGCCAGGAGGCAGCCCCGCTACGCATGAAACACATTCGTAATTTTTCCATCATCGCCCATGTGGATCACGGCAAATCCACTCTGGCTGACCGTTTTATCCAGTTGTGCGGCGGACTTTCAGAACGCGAAATGGCAAATCAAGTGCTAGATTCCATGGATTTGGAGCGCGAGCGGGGGATTACCATCAAAGCGCAAAGCGTGACCTTGCGTTATCGCGCCAAGGATGGTAATCAGTACCAGTTAAACCTAATCGACACGCCTGGTCATGTTGATTTTTCCTACGAAGTTTCGCGTTCCCTGGCCGCGTGCGAAGGCGCATTATTGGTGGTGGACGCCGCGCAAGGCGTGGAAGCGCAAAGCGTGGCGAATTGTTATACTGCCATTGAGCAAGGTTTGGAAGTAGTGCCGGTATTAAATAAAATCGATTTGCCGTCGGCAGACCCAGATAAAGTCATCCGTGAAATTGAGGAAATCATCGGTATTGAAGCCAGCGACGCGCTACACGTCAGCGCCAAGTTGGGCATCGGCATTGATGAGTTGCTGGAAGTGCTGATAAAGCGGGTACCCCCACCGCAGGGTTCTCCAGATGAACCGTTACAAGCATTGATTGTCGATTCCTGGTTTGACAACTATTTAGGCGTAGTATCGCTGGTGCGCGTGGTGAATGGTCGCCTGTTCAAAGGCCAGAAAATCAAGATAATGGCCAGCGACCATAAACTGCAAGTGGATAGTCTGGGCATTTTCACCCCCAAACGCCTGGAAACGCAGCAACTGGGTACTGGCGAAGTGGGATTTCTGGTTACAGGCGAAAAAGAAATCAACGGAATGCCGGTGGGCGCAACCATCACCGAAACGGACCGCCCTTGCACCTCGCCATTGCCCGGCTTTCAATCAATCCAGCCGCGCGTGTTCGCTGGCATGTTCCCTATTGATTCAGCCGATTATGAATCTTTCCGCGAAGCCCTGTCCAAGTTGCGCCTCAACGACGCGGCCCTACATTATGAGCCGGAAACGTCCACTGCATTGGGATTTGGTTTCCGTTGTGGCTTTCTGGGCATGTTGCACATGGAAATCATCCAGGAGCGGCTGGAACGCGAATACGACTTGGATTTAATCACCACGGCCCCCACTGTGGCTTACGAAATTTACACTACCAATGGCGAAGTACAAGCGGTAGACAATCCCGCCAAATTGCCGCCGTGGAATACCATTGCCGAAACGCGAGAGCCAATTATTGAGGCCAACATGCTGTTGCCACAGGAGTATTTAGGCAACGTCATTAACCTTTGCATAGAAAAACGCGGTGTGCAAAAAAAATTGCAATACCTGGGATCGCAAGTATCCCTGGCGTATGAACTGCCGATGAACGAAATGGTGCTAGATTTTTTTGATCGCCTCAAATCGGTCAGCCGTGGGTTCGCTTCATTGGATTATCATTTTTTGCGCTTTCAGCCCGCACAACTGGTAAAATTGGACGTGTTGATCAATGGCGAAGTGGTAGACGCATTATCCACGATTGTTCACCGCGAGCACGCCAACCAGCGCGGACGAGATTTGGTGGAACGCATGAAGGAAGTCATTCCCCGCCAAATGTTTGATATAGCGATTCAAGCGGCCATTGGCGCACAAATTATTGCCCGTTCCACGGTCAAAGCGCTACGTAAAAACGTCACTGCCAAGTGTTATGGCGGTGACGCCACACGGAAGAGAAAGTTACTTGAAAAACAAAAGGAAGGAAAAAAGCGCATGAAACAAGTAGGCTCTGTCCACATTCCCCAGGATGCATTCCTGGCCGTGCTCAAGGTTGGGAAAAAATGATGGGACACATTGATCTTGCATTAATTTTGGTAAGTTGCACCGCGATTACGGCAGTGGCATGGGCCTATGAGGTTTTTTTTCTAGCGCCCAAACGCGCACACACGCTGGCGCAACTGCCAGACACTGCCACCACCATCGAGCGCGAACGCGCCAGTCGTATTCCTTCGTGGGTGGATTTCCTTAAATCCTTATTTCCTATTTTCCTGGCAGTATTGCTGCTACGCTCTTTTCTTGCCGAGCCATTTCGTATTCCCTCAGGTTCGATGATGCCTACTTTGCTGGTGGGGGATTTTATCCTGGTGAATAAATTTGCCTACGGCATCCGCTTACCGGTATTAAATAATAAAATTATCGCGGTTGGCGCGCCATCACGGGGCGATGTCGTGGTATTCCGCTACCCCAAAAACCCCACGATTCCTTATATCAAACGTGTTGTTGGCTTACCAGGAGACACGGTACAGTATGATGCTAAGGAAAAAATCTTGTATATTAATGGTCAGCGCGTTAGCAATGAAGCCATAGGCGTGTATCAAATCAATGGCTCAGGCACGGCCATGACAGGTTATAATGAGCAAAAAGAAAACTTGTTGGGAATGGAACACCACATTTTGATTAACCCGCGTGAAGCGAGGAGCGGGCCGGTCGAAGATTTGGTGGTGCCAGAGGGGCATTATTTTGTACTAGGCGATAACCGCGATAACAGCCAAGATGGCCGTTACTGGGGGACTGTGCCGGATGAAAACTTGATTGGCAAAGCGTTTTTCATCTGGATGAACTGGGATTGGAAAATGCCCGGCTGGATTTCATGGTCGCGTATTTTTATGTCTATTCAATAAGTTAAATTTTACTGGAGATATTGTCATGAAATACCAGGGTACACCAACGCGCCAACGTGGCGAAGGCATGGGTAAATTAATTCTTTTGTTAATCGTGATTGGTTTTGTAGTCACTGTGGTGCTTAAGCTATTGCCATTTTATATGGAAAACATGTCCATTATGCGCAGTGTTAATCAATTGGCGATGATGCCGGAAGTAGCGGCGATGAGCAATCATGAAATCAAGCGGGAATTATTAAACAAGCTTAATCTCAACGATGTTCGCGATATTAGCGATGAAAACTTTGACCAGCACTTCACCATCAACAAAACTGCCGAAGGCAAGGAAATACAAGTCGCTTATAACCGTGAGGCCAAGTTTGCCGTAAATGTCTATATTCTCACTAAATTTAATGCATCCGCGCCGTTAAAATAACGCCTTTGTCTAAAAATAGCCAAATGGCGGATCTTGCGCCGCTGGCCAAGCACTTGGCCGTGTCGTTCAGCGGTGAGGCAGGCATTAGAACCGCGCTAACGCATCGCAGCTACGGCCAGCCGCATAACGAGCGGCTGGAATTTTTAGGGGATGCCCTGCTCAACTGCATGATTGCAGAAGCGTTGTTCCAACGGTTTCCCAGCGCACGGGAAGGCGACCTTACCCGCTTGCGTGCGCAACTGGTTAAAGGAGAAACCCTGGCGGAAATGGCCAAACAAATGGAACTTGGCCAATACTTGCGCTTGGGCGGCGGCGAATTAAAAAGTGGCGGCTGGCGGCGCGCTTCTATTTTGGCGGATGCCTTTGAAGCGCTTATTGCCGCGCTATATTTGGATTTGGGCATGGAAATCTGCCGCCAGGTGGTGTTGCGGTTATTTCAGCCGCGCCTAGACGCATTGTCGTTGGACGATGTGGACAAGGATTGCAAAACTCGCCTGCAAGAATATTTGCAATCGCGCAACTTACCTCTGCCTGAATACCGTCTGCTGACCGTAACAGGGGAAGCGCATAATCAATTTTTTGAAGTTGAATGCGCCACACAACCGTCTGCCCGCACTTTTATCGGTAAAGCACAAAATCGTCGCCGGGCCGAACAAATCGCGGCGGAAGCTGCATTGGCACATCTACTGAAAGTCTCATGAGCGAAACGACCCCATTCCCCACCCAATGTGGCTATGTAGCCATTGCTGGACGCCCCAACGTAGGCAAATCCACCTTACTGAATCGGTTGATTGGGCAGAAAATTAGCATTACTTCCGCCAAACCGCAAACCACCCGCCACCGTTTGTTGGGTATCAAAACCCTAGAACATACCCAAATTGTTTATGTGGATACGCCAGGGTTGCAAGCGGAGCCGCAACGCGCCATGAACCGCTACATGAACCGCACCGCATTTTCTAGCCTGGAAGGCGTGGATGTACTGCTGTGCGTAATTGAAGCGGGCAATCCGCGCGACCGCGACGAAATGGTATTTGCGGTGCTGGAAAAAAATCATGCGCCGGTTATCCTTGCCATCAACAAAATCGACCGGCTCAAAGAACGCGGCCAACTGCTGCCCGCCATCCAAGAACTGCGCGAACGCTTCGCATTTGCCGCCATTGTGCCCATCTCAGCCAAGCAAGGGGACAATGTGCAGGCATTGGAAACGGAAATCCTGCGCCATTTGCCACAAGCCCCATTCGTATTTCCTGAAGATTACATCACTGACCGTTCGCAGCGTTTTTTGGCAGCGGAATTAATCCGTGAAAAACTCATGCGGCTGCTGGGTGCCGAAGTGCCTTACCAACTGACTGTGGAAATTGAACATTTTGGTTTCATGCGCCCTCCCCAGGAAGACAACACGCCAAAAGCCAATTCTGCGCGCCCACCGCTACTGCACATCGCGGCAGTGATTTGGGTAGAACGGCCTGGCCAAAAACGTATTGTTATTGGCAACCAGGGCCAAGTGCTCAAACAAGTTGGCACACAAGCGCGAGAAGATATGGAAAAATTATTTGACAGCAAGATTTTTTTGCAATTATGGGTAAAAGTGCGTGCGGGCTGGCCGGATGACGAGCGCATGTTGACTCAATTGGGTTATGTGGAATAGCACCATGCTTACTGGTCACAACTTCATTTTATTGGGCGTCAATATCGACCACATCGCCACCTTGCGTCAAGCGCGCGGCACGTCTTATCCAGACCCGGTGCAAGCCGCGCTGCTCGCCGAGGAAGCGGGGGCGGATGCCATCACCTTGCACCTGCGCGAAGACCGGCGGCACATTCAAGACCGCGACGTTCACCTGCTGCGCGAGGTGTTAACCACGCGCATGAATTTAGAAATGGCAGTGACCGAACCCATGCTGGCCTTGGCGGAAAAACTGCAACCGCAAGACTGTTGCCTGGTGCCAGAACGGCGCGAAGAAATTACCACCGAAGGCGGCTTGGATGTAGCGGGCCAAGAGAAGCAAATTCACGCAGCCTGCCAGCGTCTGGCAGCCGCTGGCATCCGCGTGTCGCTTTTCATTGACCCCGAACCCCGACAAATTGATGCCGCCCAGCGTTGCGGCGCGCCCGTGGTGGAAATCCATACCGGTGCCTACGCCGAGGCACGCAATACTGCACAATACCATGAGTTAGAACGTATTATTCAAGCCATGGCACTGGCTCACGCCAGCGGATTGCAGGTCAATGCTGGCCATGGTCTGCATTACCATAATGTTGAGGCCATTGCTGCCCAGCCGTCCATCCGTGAACTCAATATTGGCCATGCCATCGTGGCCAGGGCGTTATTCACGGGTTGGCAAGCAGCGGTGCGCGAAATGAAACGCCTCATGCGCACGGCTCGGCTCGCCGCATCCATTTGATGAAATAATCAATAATCTCTAGCCTAACCTACTATTCTAAAATAACTTCTTACCGAAAAAATCCCCGCGCGTTGTCTCTTGCACGTCCTTCTTGTCCAACCGCCCATCACCACGACCTTTGAAAAATAGGATAAATTATGTCAGGCAATACTTTTGGCAGATTATTCACGGTTACTACTTTTGGTGAAAGCCATGGCCCAGCCATTGGCTGCATTGTGGACGGCTGCCCGCCGGGCTTAGAACTGTCCGAGGCGGATTTGCAAACTGACCTGGACAGGCGCAAACCCGGCACTTCGCGCCACACCACCCAGCGCCGCGAGGAAGATATAGCGCGCATTTTGTCTGGGGTTTTTGAGGGGCGCACCACGGGCACGCCGATTGCGCTGCTGATTGAAAACACGGATCAGCGCTCCAAGGATTATTCCGACATTTTGGATCGTTTCCGTCCAGGCCATGCCGATTACACCTATCAACAAAAATACGGCGTGCGCGATTATCGTGGTGGCGGGCGCTCGTCAGCACGGGAAACGGCGATGCGCGTAGCCGCTGGTGCCATTGCTAAAAAATATCTAAAAATGCGCCTGGGCGTAGAAATTCGCGGTTATCTGGCGCAATTGGGACCGATTCGCTGTGAATTGAAGGATTGGGATGCCATTGAACGCAATCCATTTTTTTGTCCTGACCCCGACAAACTCCCAGAGTTGGAAGCCTATATGGACGCACTGCGCAAAGAAGGGAATTCTATAGGCGCGCGGGTCAATGTGGCCGCCTGGAACGTGCCGCCGGGCCTAGGCGAGCCGGTGTTTGATCGCCTGGATGCGGAGATTGCCCATGCGCTGATGAGCATCAACGCAGTCAAAGGGGTGGAAATCGGCGATGGTTTTGACTGCGTGGTGCAAAAAGGCACGGAACATCGAGATGAAATCACCCCGCAAGGGTTTTTGAGCAACCACGCGGGCGGCATACTGGGCGGGATTTCCTCGGGTCAAATCATCCGCGCCAGCATCGCATTAAAACCCACCTCCAGCCTGCGCATTCCGGGCCGCACGGTTAATCTTCAGGGGCAAGCGGTGGAAGTCGTGACCACTGGCCGTCACGATCCGTGCGTTGGCATCCGCGCCACGCCGATTGCCGAGGCCATGCTGGCGCTGGTGCTCATGGATCATTATTTGCGTCAGCGCGGCCAAAATGGGGATGTGCATTCACACACCCCGTAGGGGCGGGGTTTATCCCCGCCCGTGGTTTATCCCCGCCATTTTTAATGCCCTTGTTCCACGACTGCTGGTTCAGGCGCATGAATGGGCGCATGGGGATGCCAGCCGACGACCGCGAGCATGACGAAGAAGCCGATGATATAGGCAAGCGCAACGTGCCAGCCGTGTCTTAGCCATAACCACACCGATTTGGCTTCAGGGAATTGGTTGGACAAGGCAACTCCCGCAGACGAGCCAAACCAAATCATCGAGCCGCCGAAGCCGACGGTATAGGCTAATACATCCCAATCGTAACCGCCTTGTTTGAGGGCGAGCGCGGTCAACGGGATGTTGTCAAATACGGCGGAGACAAAGCCCAAGCCAAAGGCGGTTTGCCAGGAGGCGAGCGGCAATTGTTCCACCGGCATCAACGACGCGCAACTGACCAGCGACAGCAGGAACACCGAGCCTTTGAAGGTTTCTGGCATGATTTCCCAATCCGGGCGGCGCAGTACGAGGCTTAACAAAATCGCCACCCACACTGCCACGCCGATGAACGGAAAATGGTCGGCCAGCACGATAAAGTTAATATTGACAGTGACGTTGGTGGCTATTGCCATCACCAAAATCAGCGCCACAATGCCCACCCGCGTCCAGTCGATGTGAGTATGAGCGTGGCTATTTTTTTGAATCGGCTGGTAGGCATGTTGTTGTTTTGCACCAAAATAGCCGACAATCAGCAGCGTGACAACCGCGCCAGCATAGGCATGAATTACATCCAGCGGATTGACGCCAGCAATCCACATCATGGTGGTGGTGGTGTCGCCGACCACCGAGCCAGAACCACCCGCGTTCGATGCTGCGACAATCGCCGCCAGATAGCCGATATGCACCCGCCCGCGAAACAATTGGTGCGCCATGGCACCGCCAATCATCGCCGCCGCGATGTTGTCCAAAAATGAGGACAGCACAAACACCATGATTAACAACACAAAACTGCCTTTCCAGTCATCCGGCAAATAATCGGGCAACTTGACTGGCACATGGCTTTTTTCAAAATGGCGCGACAGGATTGCAAATCCCATCAGCAAACACAGTAAATTCGCCAAAATCACCCATTCATGGGCAAAATGCGCACCCAAGCCCGCTAGGCCGTCGCCGTGTTTGAAACCCGTGAACACGAGCTTGTACGCAATAATGCTCGCCAAACCAGTCAAACCGACGTATAGGGTGTGGTGGTGAAACAATGCCACGCCCAGCAAGGTGAGCGCAAACAAGATGAAATCCACTGGAATCCCGCCAAGCTGCGGCGCTTCAGCCGCCCAGACAGCGGGGGCAAACATAAAAAAATATAAAAAAATCCATTTGTTACGCATAAATATCCCTATAAAGTACAAGTGTGTTGGCGGCAATCATAAAAACTTTTTGCCGCAAACGCAAATGATAGCAGCGCTACATGTATGGCAGATTACATCGTGGCGGCAGCAAGGCTTTATAATTCCACCTGAATACCAATTTCCACCACACGATTGACCGGCAAGCGGAAAAAGTCAGTCGCATTGGCCGCATTGCGCGAGAGCAGGATAAACAGCGTCTGCCGCCAGGAGGCCATGCTGTGTTCGCGCGGGTTAGAGAGCAAGGTTTCGCGGCTGAGAAAAAAGGTGGTGTCCATCATGTCGAATTTGAGTTCGCGCGCATCGCACAAGGCCAGCAGACGCGGCAGATTGGGCATTTCCTGATAGCCGTAATGGCCAATGACGCGGTAAAAATTTTGCCCCAAGTTGTCAATTTCCATGCGTTCTTCCGTGGATAGGCGCGGCACGCTGTGGGTACGCACCGTGAGCAACACCACGCGCTCGTGCAACACCTTGTTATGTTTGAGATTGTGCAGCAAGGCATGAGGAATGTGCGTCGGGGTGCCGGTTAAAAATACTGCGGTGCCTGCCACGCGCGCGGGCGGGCTGGGTTGAATCATGTTAAGAAAATCGGCTATCGGCAAATAATCGGTTTGCAGGCGTTGCAGCAATACCTGACGGCCTTTTTTCCAAGTGGTCATCAACACAAACAAAAGCACGCCCAAGGTGAGTGGCAGCCAGCCGCCGTGAACAATTTTGTTGAGATTGGCCGTGAAAAAGGCCAGGTCAATGACCAGAAAAAAGCATACCAATACCACGCCCAGCCAGAGCGGATAACGCCAAAACGAACGCAAGGCAAACATGGCCAACAACGAAGTGATGACCATGGTAGTGACCACGGCAATGCCATACGCGGCAGATAGATTGGAAGAATTTTCAAACGCCAAAATCAGCGTCAGCACCGCGAAAAACAACAACCAGTTGACATGCGGCATATAAATTTGGCCGCGTTCTTCCGCTGAGGTGTGCACCACCTCCACCCGTGGGCTGTAGCCCAAGCGCATGGCTTGCCAGGTAATGGAAAATGCGCCTGAAATCACTGCTTGAGAGGCAATTACGGTGGCGGCCATGGCCAAGACCACCAGCGGATACAAGGCCCAAGAAGGCGCAAGCAGGTAAAACGGATTGCTAATGGCCGAAGCATCGCGTAGCAACAGGCCGCCTTGGCCAAAATAATTCAGCAATAAAGCGGGCAGCACAAACCAAAACCAAGCGCGGCGCACCGGTTTGCGGCCAAAATGGCCCATGTCCGCGTATAAGGCTTCCGCGCCCGTGGTGACCAGAAATACCGCGCTAAGCACAAAAAACGCCGCAACAGGCTGGGAAATAAAAAAACTGATGAAATACAATGGACTAAGCGCATACAACACTTCCGGGGCTTGCGCAATGCGCCATAGGCCGAGCAACCCCAAGGTGCCGAACCAAACCACCATCACTGGCCCAAACCAAGCGCCTATGCCGCTGGTGCCCCGATATTGCATGGCGAACAGCGCGAGCAAAATGCCGATGGCAATGGGTACAACATAGGGCGCAAACAGCGGCGTGGCGATTTCCAGCCCTTCCACCGCGCTCAACACCGAAATCGCTGGCGTGATAATCGCATCGCCGTAAAATAATCCCGCACCAAAGAAACCGAGAATGACCACCCATTTTAATTTTCTAGGCGATTTTTCCCACAATCCCAGATTCAGCGCAGTCAGCGCCAAAATGCCGCCTTCACCCTGGTTGTCTGCGCGCAGAATGAACAAAACGTATTTGAGCGAAACCACCAGTAACAAGGACCAACACATCAACGACAGCACACCCAGCACATTTTCCGGCGTCAGCAGAATGCCATGGCTGCCGCTAAAACATTCGCGCAGGGCATACAACGGGCTGGTGCCAATGTCGCCATACACAACGCCCAGCGCGGCGAGCGTTACGTTAGAAGCGGGTGAAGCAGATTTGGTTTGCATAGAATATCCCTGACCCAATCATTCATTGTGGAATCAAGCCTCTTTGAAGCAGACAGAGGCAAACGGTGAATTGTAGGCCATCGCACAACCAATGAACAGCAATTGCAGTGAACTCACCTTTGGGCGGGCAGTGTATGACCATTTTTCCTGCGGGAGCAAGTTGCAAATGGGCAAAAAAACGTTGCCTAGTCTTGGCGTGGCGCAGCGCCTAGTCCACTTGCGGCAAATCCATGCACAATGCCGGTGCCTGCAAATGCTGCTCCACTTGATGACGCGCCAAATCACAAATACCGCAAGCACGGCAAGATTGGCTGCCGTAATTGGGCAATGGCACAGTGGCAAGCAGATTATCCCGTAAGACCGCTTTAACAACCTCGGCAGGATGCCCGGCGCGTAGCAACTCGTCTGTGCGATTGACCAATTCATCCAGCATTTCCTCCACGCCACTGCAATGGCCACGCTGGCGCACAGCCTCCAGCAAAATATTGAGGCAATCCACCACAGCTTTGTTCTCCTGATCTTTTTGCGCATTGCCGCTGCGGTAGCCGGTTTTCCAACGTAACGAGTGCATAGGTTCCTCCAGTGAGGCGTGATGCGGTGGTAAATTACGAATTGTGAATTATGAATTATGAATTATAAAGTTACAATTTATCATTCATAATTCACAATTCATAATTCATCTGATTTTTATCAAGAAAGGCCGCGCCAATGCATCCCTTATCTCGCTCCACTATGGTCTACCACGCCACACCACACCATGGCCTAGCCGGACTACAAAGCCTCATTGACCAAGCGCAAGACGGTGATGAAATCCACTGCGCGCCCGGCCTCTTTCGCGGCGAAGCGTCTGTTGAGCCTGTTGGTGGTGGAAGAACCATTGGCGCGCGGCTATCGCCTGTAGAATTGGTTTTGGTTGGAAGCCATTGCTGAACAAGTGGCGGCCCGAAAACACGCTAAACGAGGCCATTGCCCAACGTCACACCCACCAACGCCAATTATTCCGGCGCTGGTGGGCCAATCCAAATATGAACGAAATCCATGCCCGTGTTCTGGGCCAATTGGCAGCATTCGCGCCAGAATATGCTTTTGCCGCGTTGGTGGGCTATTTTAAATGGCGGCTATTGCAGCGCGAACAGCCATGGGAAGCCATTGCTGC
>DYPE01000002.1:0-5040 GCA_020720085.1 Dichelobacter nodosus
TTTATATTAATAAAACGGGGGTTCAATGGCACTCTTTACCTAAGGACTTCCCACCCAATCCTCTCAACTTAAGCGTGTTACTTTTTTTTTGCGGACTGGTGGAACGCCAGGAAAGAGCGAAAAAATTCAGCCATGCCCTGATCAATGCGCCACCAGACACGCCGCGACAGACCTTCGCGTGGTGGAAATGCCAGCGCTATTTTATCGAACGCGCCAACCAAGATGCCCAGTCAGAATTGGGCTGGGACGAGCGGTGTACTGAAGCTCTGTCGAAGTGTTGCAAGCGCAGAAGTATCGCGGCTTTGAACAGCACTTAGCGATGACGGTGCTGGCCTCTTGGTTCGTGGCGCAAACCAAGTTTGAATGGGCACAGGAACACCCGCGTGCCCCCAAGTTATTGCAGGAACTTGAGGTAAACGTATTCCGCGCTATCAATGGCGAATATCCGCACGTTGTTGCGCGCGGTGATGCCCTTGAAACAACTGACCGTATCGCAGGCAACCGAGCAGGTCGCTGATGTGCTTTTTAACCGGGCGCGTTCAAAAAAGAGTTACATTAAAAATCAACAAGTTGTTGAATATCCCTCTCCTGCACCGTCGTAGTTGGAATGTGACATTGGCAAGTTAAAATGGGGTATTAAAGATGGATTAGAGGTACCCTCACAACGCCTCCCATTCAAACCCCACCACGTTGCGCGTATCACGGCTAAATTCCACGCCAATTAAATAAATCCGCCGTCCTTCGCCCTGGTATTTCTCGAAATAGCGTTTTTGCTGAATTTGTGCCAACGCGCTACCGGGCGTGGTGTCGAGTTCTACCACTTTGAATTCAATAATAAACACCTGCTGATTGAATTGCACCGTCAAATCCATGCGCCCGACATTGCTGCAATCTTCGGCTGTGGTATTTAGCCCTAAGCCACTAAAATACGCATACACAATCGAGGCATAATAGCCTTCGTAGCCAGACAATTGGTTTTTGCGATACCAATCATGCGGAATCGAAGCGAAAAAGGCGTGGAAAATCCCACGCAAATCCTCTATTTTTCCATCACGCAAGGCGTAATACACCGCCTTCTGCGTCCGTGTTTTGTCGGTTGAAGGCGCATTCAAATAAGCATTCAACACATAATTGTTGAGGCTGGCTTTGACTTCCCGGTTGGGATAGCACAGCGTATAAAACCGCCCGCCGTCAAAACTTTCCATCTTATCAATGGTCAAATAACCCGTTTGAAACAACAATGCTTCCAAGCTGATGTGTTCCACATCAAAAGTCCCCAGCAATTCATCATCGCTTTCTACTTTCTCCAGATTAGGCAAGGGGTAATGCCGCTCGCGCAATAGCTGCACCAGGAACGCTGGGCTGCCGGTCTCAAACCAGTAATTGCCGAACTGACGGTTTTTCAAATACAACAAAACATCAAAGGGGTTATAGACCTTTTCACCTAGAAAGTTATACCCGTTGTACCAGGCACGCAGTTGCTCAAAATCTACACCCTCTAAATACTCAGAAAACGCTATCTTAATCTCTACTTCGGTATAACCGCACACTGTTGCCATTTGCGGATTAAGCGTGATGTCTTCGAGATTATTCAAGCCACTGAACAAGGAAATCTTGCTGAATTTGCTCACGCCCGTCAGCAAGGCGAAACGCAAATAAGGGTCACTGTCCTTGATGACAGAATAAAAATCCCGCAATGCTGCGCGAATATCTTTAGCGATTTCAGGTTTGTCGAGATTATCGAGAATCGGCTTATCGTATTCATCAATTAAAACCACGACTTTTTGTTGATAACGTGCGTACAACTCCAGAATCAAACGACGAAATTCCAATGCTGGCAATTCAGCCGAGGAGATTTCAATGCCATATTCTTGCGCGGTTTCCGTCAACCGCTCAGAAATGGTGAGATTCAAGGCATGGCGGTCTTGCATCACCCCCGCGCCAAAACTGATATGCGCCACGGGATAATGCGTTTGCCAATCCCAGTGATGTTCCAAAAACAAGTCCTTAAACAACTCGCGCTCGCCGCGAAATGCAGATTTTAAGGTACTGAGCAACAATGATTTACCAAAGCGGCGCGGACGCGATAGGAAATAATATTTCCCCCCCTCTACCATGCGGGAAATCAGCGGAGTTTTATCTACATAACAATAACCCTCCTGGATAATTTCAGAGAAAGTTTGAATACCGATAGGGAGTTTTTTCATACATTTTATACCTCAATGGAAAACAAAAAGGCTCATATCTGGTTTTGAGGACATGCTTGAGTGAATCATCCCGAAAATAGGCGACTTCTCCTTCTCCAGCGTACCGCGTCCACGCGCCTCGCACAGACGATTGCGCCTGGCTTTGCGTCCCACAATTTTGTCGGGACGCCCCTTGTGCCCAGCCACGATGTACACCTCATCAAATTCCACTTCGCCCTTCAGCCTCATCGGCTGACGGCGTTTGAATATGCCCTGGCGCAACCCTTCGACTGCGCTCAGGGCACCGCAATTCCGCCATCGATTGTCCATCGCTTTCCGATGCTTCGACTATGCTCAGCACAAGCAGTCCCAATTCTAGGGCGATTTGCCGATTCGACACACTTGTGCTGAAGCTCTGTCGAAGCATTCAGCCCCATCAGGTACAGGTATGCGAGCCATACTCGCAACGGTTGGTGGTGGCCCGCAAAGCTTGTCCTGAGCCTGTTGAAGGGATGGTTCCCGTCAGGTCATCAAAGCGTTTGCCGCAGTTTCGGCAGGTGTAGCGACGGCAGGCGCTATGGCGATGATTTTTCGCTCTTTTGACAATCTTGTTGGAGGCGCAACGGGGACAATGGATTGCATGAGGCCAGCACTTCTGCCGGATTGTCTCATAGCATTTTTCGTCGTCCATCGCTTTTTCGAAAGGAATTCTGGATTACATATGACAAATCAACGTGTTACGACATGAATTCATCGGTTTGTGAAATATCCAGCCTAGATTATACCTCAGCCGGTGGAGAGGCGGGTTTGACGCCTTCCCCTTGGAGCACGGGCCACATTGCGTTCGCCACACCGCCCACCAGGCCGAGCAAATTAAGCGCAATGGTTTGCGCCAAGCCATAGTGCAACAGAAATACGCCGCCCAAACCGATAACCGCTGGAGTGAGCAGGATGAGGAGGGTAATATCCATGTTTTTCTTATAGCGCTCGGCAATGGTAAACAACTCGGGCAGATGGCTAATTCCATGATCCATAAGAATAATCGCGGCAGTATCCTGCGCGAGCGTAGAAGCGTTGCCCAAGGATATTGAAACCTGTGCTTGTTTGAGCGCAATAGAGTCGTTGATGCCGTCGCCTACGTAGCATACTACGTGGCCTTGGGCTTGAAGTTGTTCGATAATCGCTGCTTTGTCTTGCGGCAACACCTGGGCAAAATATTGGTCAACGCCCAGTTGCTGGGCCAGATTGCGCGTGGGTGTTTCATGATCGCCTGAGATAATGCAGGTTTTTTTACCCAGTTTTTTGAGATATTGCAATACGGTTAACGCTTCTGGGCGCACTCTGGGTAGCAATTGGATACAGCCGTACACTTGACCGTCAATTGCCACTAGAACCAAAGTATGGCCTTGCACGCTGGCCTCCTGCTGGTCTTGGCGCAACGCTTGCGGAATTTCCAGCCCTTCCATGGTCATAAAACGGGCGCTGCCCACGCGGATTTTTCTGCCCACCACGCGCACGGCTACGCCAAAACCAACCTTGTATTCCCCCTCTTCCAGTGGCGGCGGCACAATGCCAGCCTGCTCTGCGGCTTCGATAATTGCCTTGGCCAGAGGATGCGTCTGCCGGTGCTCCGCAGCAGCGGCAAGCGCCAAAATCATGGTGTTGTCATACGGCGGCAGCGCATGAATTTTCCCCACCATTGGGCGTTCTTCGGTCAGCGTGCCGGTTTTGTCGAATACTACAGTGTCTACCGTATTGATCAATTCCAACGAACGTCCATCTTTAATTAAGATATTACGTAAGATGGCAATATTTATATAATTCAATGTGCTGATCGGCGCAACAAAGGCCATTCTTTCTTTGGGATGCGAATTGATTACCGCCAGCGCGCCGTTTAATCCTAACAGCGGTGCTGCCACGATTCCCCCCACCAAAGCGGGCATTACTAATTCTTGCGACAGCCGTTCTGAACGCATTTGTACTGAGGATTTGAAATCCACGGTATTGTTGAGGATTTGGGTGATTTTTGCCACCGTAGTGTCGGCACCCGCTTGCTCAACGCGGACGTAAATCTTACCGGCCAGCAAAATCGTTGAGGAAAATACCGCGTCGCCCGCCTCTTTTTCCACGGGCTGCGCTTCGCCCGTGAGAATATGCTGATCCACCGTGGCCATGCCTTCGACAATAATGCCGTCCACCGGAATAGGATTGCCCGCCTGCACCACGACAATATCGCCGCGCTGAATTTGCGCATACGGCGTTTTCACTTCTGCGTTATTCACTACCAGCCACACATATTCTGGTGTTTTTTCAAATAAATCCGCGATATTCTGGCGGGATTTTTCCGTCATCATATCGGTGAGGCGAATGCTCCAGATAAATAGCACTGCCACTAAGCTGGCGAGAAAAAAACCGCCGGAAATAAAAAATGTGCCCAGTGTGACGAGGGTAATCAGCGTATACGTGGTAATTTTTTTATTTTGCAATTGCAAGTAAGTGATTTTGAATAAATCACGAAATGCGTACAGCACAAAAGGCAGGCTAAGCACGGCTAACGGAGCGTAGGCAAACCCGGCGGTGGAGAGCGCCAGCGCAGACAACGCGGCAGCATGAGTACGGTAAAATGCCTCATTTTTTGCGGTTTGTAGGGCAGCAGTCAGAGGGGGTACAAAGGCAACCTCCGCATCCGATGCGAACACAGTAACGTCCTCAGCCATTGGGTCGTTCTTGGCCAAATATTGCCCTTCCACATGTATGATGGTTTCAGTTTTTTTCAGGCCAGCAAACAACAGTCCCGCCAATGCAGCAAGTTGTAATATCATGGTATTTCTCCAAAAATTCTTGTGCTGAGTTT
>DYPE01000002.1:5140-13382 GCA_020720085.1 Dichelobacter nodosus
ATCGAAGCACTTGTGCTGAGTTTATCGAAGCACTTGTGCTGAGTTTATCGAAGCACTTGTGCTGAGTTTATCGAAGCAAAGGTGGTTCTAGCCCCATTATAAAATTAGACCGTTGCGTTATCTATCGCGCATCCCCGCGTGCTGGCAGGGCGGCGCGTAACGATTGCAGGGATTGCTGTGGCGCTTGACCCGCCAGTTGCAAAATATGCTGAAAGTCATTGGTAATATTGGCAATACTTTCGTTGTCGAACAATTCTAGTTTATATTGCCACCAACCCGCCAGATGTATGCCGTCAGCAGTTTTTTCTTCCCAAATAATCAACGCCAAATGAATCAACATGGTCACTTCTTTGGGCAGTATACTGGATGTCTGCATATTGGGTAGCGGCAATGTACCAGTGGCTATGCCTGGCGTATAGGTCAATAACGCATGAAACAGTGGCCCTGGACGGTTTTGTGGTATCCCCAGGCGCTGCATGGCCACCCAAAATGGCAGAGTTTGCCCGGAAAACGCGGCCAATACGGACTCACGCGCTTGGCGCAACAACTCGACAAAGCTGGGATTGCCTCTTAAATCCATGCGAATGGCTAAAATTCTGCCAGTAGGGCCAATAAGCGCCTCTTGTTTCCAATGTGTTGGGGCCATGAAGGGCACGCTCAACACAATGTCGTCGCATTCACTGTAATGGTGCAACAAAGTGGCAAATCCGGCCAATACCGCCATAAACAACGTAGCATCATGGGCTTGCGTGAGTGAGGTTAATGCGCTCGCTACGGTTTCTGGGAAATGATAGCGTGTCACATGCGCCTGCACGCCTACTGTGGCAGCGTTTTTTTGGCAGGACAGCGTTACTGCGGGTGGCACGCCGCGAGCAAACCAATTCTGCCAATATGCCAATGATGCGGCCTCTGCCTTGGGCGCAGTGACGTGCTGTTCCCAATAGGCGAAATCACTGTATTGTACTGGCAAATTGGGTAAGGGAATGGCCTGTCCAGCGGTCAGTGCGGCGTAGATAATCCCCAACTCGTGCAATTTTACATTCAAAGACCACACGTCAAAAATGATGTGGTGATGGCAAAATACCAGCAGCCAATCTTCTTCGTCGAATTGCGCCAATGTGGCGCGCCAAGCTGGGCGCTCATTCAGCCGCAGCGGGCGGCGCGTGCAATCTTGCGTCAATTCTTCCCAGCGTTGCGCCTGTTCAGCGGCATTCAGGCCAAGATAGGTTTGCACCGTCAGCGGTACACATCCTTCCTGCACAACTTGCTGCACAGGTATACCATTTTCCTGGCGAAAGACTGTGCGCAGAATTTCGTGACGGCGCATGATGATGGCCAAACTGGCGCGCAATGGTTCAACATCCAGTGGGCCGCGAATGTAAAATAATCTGGGGAGATTGTATAAACAGGAATTGGGATTTTTTTGTTGATTCAGCCAAAACCAATCTTGAAAAAAAGAGAGGGGTTTAATCGCTCCGTCCGGGGCAGGCACTAAATCATCGGCATTGGCCGCAATTTGCTCAGCCTCCAGCAATGCCATCAGTCCAGTTTTGTGTTGTTTTAGATACGCTAAAATGGCATCCGTCATCGCGCCCTTGGGTGCGTCAAAGCGCAACTTGCCGTCTTCCGCACGCAAACGGATGTCGCGCTCGCGTAAAAACGCCAAAAAGTCAGATAAATGAGTAAAGTTCGGCAGTTCGTGCATAAGTACTTACGCAAAGCGGCGTATATCGGGTTTTGAGGACATGCTTCGGAGAGAACCTAACAGAGCCTTTCCCCGCCGTATTGCATTATGCACAAAGTCGAAGAACGCTAGGTCATTTGTGTTTGTACAAAAATTTTGCTGCGTTTATCCTGAGTTGATGAGGTTTTCTTGAAATTCTTGCCGTACCATCTGCCGCAGAGTATCTGAGAATAATGCGGCCAGGTCTAAAATCGGCGTGGGCCGACCCTCGTAATCAAAACAAGAAAGTGTAATTTTTTCCCACAGCGGGGGATAGCTGGGCAATTCGCAGGCCATTTCATCGGTAATGCGCACAGCAATGGGATAGTTTTGTAAATGCAGCCCCACGTATGACAATTCGCTGCCCGCCTGTTGCTGGTAGACTGCAATGCCTATAATATCGGTTGCTGACTCAGGGTCTTTGCGGCCGTCCAGCAGGGTGGCAACATCCATGACAGGCAAAATGACGCGCCCTAGCAGCAGCACTTCACTGCAATACAATGGTGTGTAGGGAAGGTCGAATAATCTTGGTGAAATAAGCACTTGCGACATTTCGTGAAAGGCCACTGCGGCGTAGAATCCTTTACCGAAATTAAGAATCCATGCGCGTTGTATGTCGGCACTTTCTTCTTCAAAGTAGTCGCGGGTAAAGGTGTGGGATGGAGTGGGTTCCATGGCTTATCCGCTATACTTCCGCATAGGCATCGGCACCCCATGTGGTGATGAATTCCATGAGTTGCGAGGCGGTGGTCATGCAGGCGACTTCACGTTCATAAAGCGCCAGTTTGTGAATGGGTGAATCTTCGTTGCGCATACATACTGGCATTTCTTGTTCATTCAAACGGTACCCTACTGGCAACATTATCAAGTTTTCGCAGGTTAGCCCAAACAAAGTACCTTCGCTTTGCAAAATTACGCAATAGCGACGGCTCCTCGGCATACGCAGTAAAATCTCTAAATTTCCAGAAAGAGAAAAAACGGGATATTGCTCTTCACCGTGTGCCACCCAACCCAAAATGCCGGCGGCTTTTTCATTTTCTTCTACTTCTGTTTGCACGTCCGCAATAATTTCTATGGTATACACTTCTGCTTGCGTGATAAACAAACGCAATCCATCAAATTCTAAACGGACATGAATGGTCGGGGCCACGGCAGTAATTCCGGTTATTTCAGTGCATCATGAATCATTTTCACTAATTCTTCTTCGGGATATGGCTTAGTCAGGTAGGCGGATACGCCCGCATTTTTGGCCAGTTCCCGATGCTTTTCTGTGGTACGCGATGTAATCATGAAAATCGGAATGTCCTTGGTTTGTGAATTGGCGCGAATATGTTCGGTCAATTCAATGCCATTCATACGTGGCATTTCCATATCTACCAGCATTACCCGAGGTTTGTTTTGGCCTACCACTTCAATGGCTTCTAGGCCATCTTTAGCGAGCAGGGGTTGACAACCCGCATCTTCGACCAATTGCGACAAGGATTTACGCACGCTGAGCGAATCATCCACAATCAATACATAAGGCAAGCCAAATGCGCCGCTGGCTTGTCCGGTGTCGCGCGCTGCTGCGGTGAATGCCAGCGATTGGCTGGGGGTGCGTAGTAACGAGGGCAAGTCGAGTAATACTACCACGGAGCCGTCCCCCAAAATCGATGCCGCTGCCACGCCTTTAATTTGAGTCACGTATTTGCCCATATTTTTGGCCACCAGATCGCGGCTGTCGAGCAATTCATCCACCACTACAGCGGTCATTTTGCCTTCTTCACGCACCAGCACCACGGGCCGGGTTTCTTTGTCGCGCACGGTTTGCGAGTCGCCGGGGATGTTCAGCAATGCTGCCAATGTTTTTGCCGGATAGGCGTTTTTATCCATGTGGAAACTCCAGTTGCCGCCGATTTTGCGGAACTCGCCAGCGTCTGGGGTGAGCGCTTGCTCCAGGTAATTTGTGGGCACGGCGAATTGTTGTGTGCCGCATTTGACCAACAGCACGTGTTCGGTTACCAGCGACATGGGCAGGGTAAGTACAATGGCGGTACCTTTGCCCGGTTCGGATTCGATGTCTACAGTGCCCTTGAGTTGTAGAATGCTGGTATGCACCACATCCATGCCCACGCCACGCCCGGATACTTGGGTGACTTCGCTCTTGGTGGAAAATCCAGGGATGAAAATCATACGCGCCAATTCGCGGTCAGTGACTTCCTGGCCTTCCTTAATCAGACCGCGCTCGGTGGAAATAGCGCGGATTTTCTCATAGTTCAGCCCACGTCCGTCGTCTTCGCAGCGCACCACAATGCTGTTACCCCTGCGGAATGAGCGTAGGGTGATGGTTCCGGATTCAGGCTTGCCAAGTTTAATGCGATCCGCTGGCAGTTCCATGCCATGGTCAATGGAGTTACGCAAAATGTGCAGTAAGGGATCCGTGAGCTTGGTCAGCACTTCACCGTCCATGAGAATGTCGCCGCCCACCACCACCAGTTCGGCTTTTTTGTCAGTAGCGCGGCAAGTTTGCCGCACAATCCGCTCTAGCCGGGAGGCAATGCCACGAATCGGCTCCATGCGGGTGCTCATGATGATCTGCTGGAATTCTTTGTTCAGCCGTTCTTGTTGTACGAAGATGGTATCCAGCGCGTTTAAGTCATTGAGAATCGTGCCTGCCAATTCGCGCGAGTCGGCAATGGTTTCAACAAAGCTATGGGTTACGCTGTGCAATTCGTTGTATTGTTCAAATTCCAGTGAGTCGAATTCATGCGCTTGTTTTGGTTCATCTTTACCGATTTTACGATGATGTTTGCGGCCTGAAATGTCCTGTACTGTGACCAGAGTTTCCAACTCAAAGCTTTTTTGCTGCATGAGCAAATCTTGATCATTGAGGCTTTTGGTGCTTTGAATCAGGTGTTTCAGCCGTTCCTGAATCTGACCGATGGAGATGGACATTTCACCAATCAGCCGCATCAGGTCGTCTACCGTGCGCGTGGGAACACGCAAGGTCTGTTCGGTGGACACATCCACCGCTGCGCCCGCTGCCGGTTTGCCGCCCGCTGGTTGCGGTTGCGCCGCTGCCCGTTGCTGCGCTGCATCTCGCGCTTCTTGTTGTTTTTTCAACTCTTCTGCACTGATGTTCAGTTCGCCCCGGTCTACGCGGTTGGCCCAGTCCAATACGCCTTGCAGTACGCCTACGGCATTTTCCGGCGGATCTTCCTGCCCGCGCAGGAAGTTGATCATCACTTCCAACGTGTCAGCAGCTTCCACTAAGGTATCGGCCAATGGCTTCGGCGGAACCACGGAATTCTCATACAGATATTCCATGATGTCTTCCATGTGGTGCGCCAGGTTGGCCACGCCCTTAATGCCGATAATGTTGGATGAACCTTTGAGTGTATGGGCAATGCGTTGCGCCAGCTTCACATCTTCGCGGCTGGGATTTTGCACTACGCGCTGGATGACTTGATTTAGCTCAGTGGCGTTTTGCGGGGCTTCAGTGAAGTATGCTTCCAGCATTTCTTGGTTGGCATCTTCAGGAATGGCAAGATACACATCCTCTGGTTTGGCCAAAGTTTCGCGTTTATCTTCCTCCTCGTCCCCCATATCCGGGCCAGCTACGCTTTGGGTTAGCGCAGTAAGCAGGCGGTGGGCATCCTCATCTGCCAGCCGTGCTGGCCAATAGTCTTCGCGGAACAGGTTGAGCAAAGAAATTACGTGTTCTTTGGGCGCGTCCAGGTAGGCTAAAATCAGCTTAGGCCAACGTTCTAACGCGCCTTTTACCTTGGCGCGTGCTGCTTGATCGCGGGTGGCGAGTTGTTGTACGTTGTTGATGATGATGGCGCAAATTTCTTGTAATCCGACCAGATTCATCATTTCCATCACTGCCGACACGCGGCCTACCGCATCCGCATAATTTTCGGCAATTTCTGGGAACCCGGCCTCGCTGTTGGGTAAGGTGCAGAACGGCTCAAGCAATTCGTTCAAATCCCCTTGAATTTCTTCCAACTCGCCTTTGAGCATCCCCAACATTTCGGCATTGCCCAGCGAAATGCCTTCGCTGCTCTCAGCAGCAACCAACGGCGTTTGATCTTCTTCCTCTGGCTCTGGTGCTTCGCTCTCTTCAGCGCTGTCTTGGGCAGCCATGTCTTCCGCGCCAGGGGCACCTTGCAACAGCTTAGCCAACAACGCTTGCCCTTGCTCTTCTGACAATTGGACTGTCCAGGCCGGATGCTGTAGCAATGCCACCACGCCAGCCGCATGAGCCGCCGGATCAGCCAAGTATGCCAATAACTTGTCAGGCCATGCTGCCAGTTGCGCGTGTGCAGCTTGCCGTTGCGGCAGTTCTTCGCCGCTTAACGCCATTAAATTATCGTTGACAAAGGAACAAGCGTCCTGAATCCCCGCCAGTCCAGCCATTTCTGCTGTTTCCCAAATGGCTTGCACATGGTTGGTGTAGGTTTCTATGGCTTCGAGAAATGACTCGTTGGTGTTGTCCATGGATACTATTGTCTCCAGCGCGGTTAACAAAGAAGTTGCCGAGTCCGTTATGGTGGCGCGCAGTAGGTCCAGCGTGCCCGGATCACCCAAATTAATTTTCACTGCCTGCGCAAACGGCGCGGCACGTGCGGCTTCTTCCACCGCAACGGCCAGTAATTTTACGCGCAACGCGTCTGCATCATGCTCCGCCAGCGGCGCGGGCCAGACGCTGCTTTGCAATAAATGTGCGATAGCCGTTGCGCCAGGGCCAGGCGCAGTGAAATATTCCACCAGCAGCCCAGGCAAACTGCGCATCCCATCAAGGCTACCCCCGCGCACGGAGGGGTCAAGCATGGTTAATGCCATGACATTTTCATTGGCGAATGTGCAAATGTCGAGCACACCAATCAAACCCGCTTGTTCGGCGGCGTCCCACACCGGTTGCATGGCTTCGGCATGGGCATCTACCGCGCTGAGTAATTCTTCGCTGTCATTTTCCGCTTGCGCCAGCGTGTCGTAGATGCCAGACAAAACATCAGCGGTTAAGGTTAACAAATCCGTCATGTTTTCCGCTGTGGCAGCAGAAAACGGTGCGCTTACTACGCGCGTTTGCATTTCCTCATCAGTGGCCACAGGCGAGGATTCCGCACTGCTCGCATCTTCGTCTAACACACGCAGTGTCGGCAATTGTCCGGCCAAGATTTGCAGGGTTTCTTCCTGCAATGGCATGGGCCATGCACCGCTTTGCAGATGTGCAAGCAATTCCTCGGTGTTGCCTTGCGGGTCAAACAGATAATTCAGCAACAGGCCAGGCCACAATTCCATTGCAGGATAAAGCTGTTGCCGCTCTGGCAAACTTAACATGCCAAATGCCATCAGGTTTTCATTAAGAAATCCGCATAAGTCGGATAATGGCGCAAAGCCGGTTTCTTCGACTTGTGTCCAAAATGGCTGAAATGCTTCAGTACAATCCCCTACTGCCGTTAGCAACACTTCACTTTCATCTGGCGCATCCGCCATAGTCGTCAAGGCTTGCGTCAGCGGCTCCGTGGCATCGCTCAATAAAGTTTGCAAATTAGCCATACTGTCTGGCGCAAACCAAACCACAGGCATCTCTGCTGGAATTGGCAGTTCGGCTTCAGAAAAATCAACTTCCACCCTCGCAGGAAATGCGATTTCTTCGATTTCCACATCCTCTGCAATAAAAGAGATTTCTTCCTCGCAAGTCTCTTCTGCAAATTTAGGTTCTTGGATTTCGTTTACAGCCAACGTGGCTAATGTTTGGCTTGCATCCGCTTCGTCCTCAGTCAATTCCGACAAAGCCAATGCCGCATCCAATTCAGAAAACTCGTCTTCTTCTTCAGATAATATGGTTTCTTCATTTTCTGCGCTAAAGGAAATATCTGCTGTCAGCGCTTCTTCCTCTACTGTCAACGAGGTTAATGCTTGGTTTGCATCTGCATCCGCTTCGTCCTCAGCCAATTCCGACAAAGCCGATGCCGCATCCAATTCAGAAAACTCGTCCTGTTCCGCTTCAGATAATGCACTTTCTTCATTTTCTGCGCTAAAGGAAGTATCTTCTGCCAACGAGGTTAATGCTTGGCTTGCATCTGTATCCGCTTCGTCCTCAGCCAATTCCGACAAAGCCAATGCTGCATCCAATTCAGAAAATTCGTCCTGTTCCGCTTCAAATAATGCGCTTTCTTCATTTTCTGCGCTAAAGTAAATATCTGCTGTCAGCGTTTCTTCCTCTACTGTCAACGAGGTTAATGCTTGGCTTGCATCCGCTTCGTCCTCAGTCAATTCCGACAAAGCCAATGCTGCATCCAATTCATAAAACTCGTCTTCTTCTTCAGATAATATGGTTTCTTCATTTTCTGCGCTAAAGGAAATACCTGCTGTCAGCGCTTCTTCCTCTACTGCCAACGAGGCCAATGCTTGGCTTGCGTCTGCATCCGCTTCGTCCTCAGCCAATTCCGACAAAGCCGATGCTGCATCCAATTCAGAAAACTCGTCTTCTTCTTCAGATAATATGGTTTCTTCATTTTCTGCGCTAAAGGA
>DYPE01000002.1:13482-64336 GCA_020720085.1 Dichelobacter nodosus
AAAACTCGTCTTCTTCTTCAGATAATATGGTTTCTTCATTTTCTGCGCTAAAGGAAATATCTGCTGTCAGCGTTTCTTCCTCTACTGCCAACGAGGCCAATGCTTGGTTTGCATCCGCATCCGCTTCGTCCTCAGCCAATTCCGACAAGGCCAATGCCACATCCAATTCAAAAAACTCGTCTTCTTCTTCAGATAATATGGTTTCTTCATTTTCTGCGCTAAAGGAAATATCTGCTGTCAGCGTTTCTTCCTCTACTGCCAACGAGGCCAATGCTTGGTTTGCATCCGCATCCGCTTCGTCCTCAGCCAATTCCGACAAGGCCAATGCCACATCCAATTCAAAAAACTCGTCCTGTTCCGCTTCAGATAATACGCTTTCTTCATTTTCTGTGATAAAGGAAATATTTTCTGTAAGAGTTTCTTCACCCAATTCAATCCCTGACATTTCGCTTGCAGCTAATGCCTGGCTTACATTCGCATCTACTTCGTCTTCATTGAATGCGGGCAAAAGCAAGGTTTCGTCTAACGCTTCTTGATCCAAGGGGGTAGAGATTGTATCGTCTTCAAACCGAGTAATAAATTCTGGCGCTGCATTCAGTTCATCCAGCACAGCATCCGCACTGTCTTCAATCAATTCTGGGAGTTCCGGCACCTCGGCAAGAGCTATAATCACTGCCTCCTCGCGAGCGAAGGGCAAATTTGTGGCATCCGTTTCTGATATCCCCCCAGTGCGCAGCAAAGCAGCCAACTCTATCGCGTGCGTTTCTGCCATGGGCAAAGGCCAAGCCGGATTGCATAAATAATCCGCCAATTCTTGCGCTCCGTCCCCAGGCGCAAGCAAATAATCCATCATGATTGCTGGCCAGGCCGTCAACGCAGGCGCAGCCGCCTGACGTTCCTCTGCGGTTTGCGCGGCCAAAGCCAGTATATTTTCAGTAAGAAAAGCGCAACATTGCTCTAATCCAGCCATTTGCTGTTGCAGCGATTCGTTGCATAGAGGCTGAAGTTGGTCAATATAATGTTCCGCTGCATACAGCAAGGCATCTTCTGTACTCTCAGCGGCTAACAAGATATGCTCGGCATCTTGTAGTGCATAGGCCAGATCAGCAACCAGAACATCCAAATTCTGGACGATCATTTTTTTAGCTGGCTGGTCAGCCCATTGTGAAGACCTGGTTTCTGTCTGCATTTCAACCATGTCTTGTTCTAGCATAGGCAAGTGTGCCATGGCTTCCACGCCATCTTCGCCCAATTCCAGCGCACCATTTAACATTAGCTCCGCCGATGGAGGCTGTTCCGTTGCCAATAAAACCAATTCAGGCGCATCTTGCTTCAGCAAAGAAAACTCTTCTGGTGATTTTTCTAACTCTTCTAAAATGTCCTCAACATCAAATCGTTCTTTTGCCAATGCGGCGGATTGCCATGCATCGTCATCTGTGCTGTTTTCTGAACCAATGAACGGCATGTCGTCTTCCGCCACCACGGGATTTTCCTGTGTAGCTTCAACCACGAAGGAATCATCCTCTATATCCCCGCTAAGTTCAATCAGTGGAAATTCTTCTTCCCCCATTTCATCCACAGCAACAGGCTCTAAATCTGATAAAGCCAGTTCTTCCGCACAAAAATCCATACCATCCAAGCCATCTCGGCTTTCCGGCAAATCACTTACAAGCAAATCGTCATGAGCTTCACTCTTTGCCTCTGAGGTAGGAATGGATGCAAATATTTTTTCCTGTTTAGGCAGTGCGTCCAAGGTCAACATTGGCGCAGTTTGTTCTGGCAACGATTCGTCTAATTTATCTTCAAATGCCTGAGGAAACTCTAGTGTAGGAAAATTAGACAGTTCTTCCGTGCTATTCTGCGTTTCAATCTCAGGAAATTTACGTAACTCCCTGGCATCGGTTTCGTCGGCCAAATCAATGAGGAGATCATCCTCTTCTTTAACCTCTAGTTCTTTTAATGCAGCGAATTCTTTGGATTCATCTACTTCTATAGTCGCAAACGCATCCATCTCCCCAACATCAACGTCGGCACTTAAAACAAATTCATCAATTTCCTCTAGAGCGGCAACCTCTTTTTGATGTAAAGGAAACAATACATCCATTGATACAGTGTCTACATTTTCATTTACTTGTTCTAATAAAAGCTCTGCGGTTGACTCATTCGCAGATATTTTGTCGTCCGGTAATGAAAATTCCTCATCCATATTTTCTTGTGCAGACGCAGTTTCCTCTAAAATATCTTCCTTTATAAATAGTAAGGATTCCCAATCTCCACTGCTCGATAAATCATCCCAATCTTCTTCTTGTTGTACATGAATTGGAGCTTCGTTATCTACATTCCCATTTGCTGGAAATTCTCCACCAGCATGGGCGGCTTCCATGGATACGACTTCAGTAGTAGAGGTTGTCGATGAAGCTACTAACGCCTGTTCAACTAAGTCAGAAATTCCATCAGCCTCGGATAATTCATCCCACTCTGTCCACTCTTCATTTTCCAAGACAAATGCTTCTTTTTCTTTTATAGGCTCTCTTTCTGATAAAACACAACTCTTTTCCATTTCTATGGCAGATAGCGCTTGCTTAGTTTTGATAATTTCCTCATCATTAGACCGTGTTTCTTGTGCAAGCGCGGGCTGCAATTGTTGCTCATAGTCCTGCTGCAATTGCGCCAGTAAAAGCGTTGCTTGCCGATCCGATAATGGCCAAGCCCAGCGTGGGCTTTGTAAATGCTGAATTAAATGTTGGTGTGTCTGTTCATTTTGTGGAGAATACAAATAATGCGTGAGTAATCCAGGCCAGCGATCTAATTCATCATACGCAGTGGCAGTTTCGCCAGGCGCAGCAGCGAGTTCTAGCAAATTACGGTTAGTGAGAACACAAATTTGCTGCACACCATATAATTTGGCGTGCCCAGCAGTTTCAGAAATTTCTTGTAGGTAGCGCAAACACTGTTTTAATGCTTCAGGCAAGCGGGCAGGCGAGCCATCTACATTGCTGGAGATGACAGAAACCTCATGCAACGTATACGCATTTTCAATAATTTTGTTACGTAGTCGATTTAGCAGCTCTGGCGTACACATCGTATTGCCCACCCTATTGCATGTATGCGGATAGAAAAATACCGCACAAACCATTATGGGAGAAGTTAATCACCCGGCAACTTAAACTGACCGATGGAATCCATTAACATGTTAGAGTAGTCCGCCAAGCGGTCTGTCTGAATAGATTGCTCATCCAATTGGCGTCCTGTTTCTTCCGTGCTGGTTTTAATGAACAAGGCGTGTTCGCGTAATTCATTACTGATCCGTGCTTGCTGTTGCGACGCCATGGCAATTTGTTCTACCACCTTTACCAAATTGGCCGTGGTATCCTGAGTTTCCTTCATCTGTTGACCGGCGCGTTCGGCCAATTGTGAACCTTCCACCACCTGTTGAATGGTTTTATCCATGGTAGCGATTGTGTCATTCGTTTCTACTTGGATGTTTTTCACCAGCGCAGAAATCTGCGATGTCGCGTTACGGGAAGATTCCGCCAAGCGTTGTACTTCGTCCGCCACCACTGAAAATCCTCGGCCTGCGTCGCCGGCTGCTGCCGCTTGCATGGATGCGTTCAGCGCGAGCACGTGTGTACGTTCCGCGATGTTGTTAATAATATCCACAATCCCAGAAATTTCTTGTGAACGTTCACCCAACCGCTTAATACGTTTTTCTGTTTCGTGAATGGTTTCGCGAATTTCACTCATCCCATTCACTGTGCCAGTTACAGTTTGTAGCGCGATTTGCGTGGAGCGCGTGGCTTCTGCCGCGATTTCATTACAAGATTGCGCCACCTCGGAAATTTTATTCATGGCTTCAGCAGCAGCCGCCAATTCACTGAGTGTAGTGGCCACAATATTTCTTTCGTTTTCTGCTGTCTTGGATACGTTATCTGCCTGAGTTTTCACCTGGCGCGAAGCATGGGCTACGTCCTCAGAAATTTTCTTAACATTGAGCAACACCTTACTGGTTTCTTGCGCCATCTGGTTAATAGCGTCTGCCAACGGGCCAGTTACGTCTTCAGTCACAGGCACCTGCACGGTCAAGTCTCTTTGCGACAATTGGAACGATGCTTTCAGCAATTCAATAATCGAGTTATTTAACATTTCGTTTTCTTTTTCGATTTTTGCCAATTGGGTAAGGCGATCGTCTAAGAGTGCGTTAAACGCTTTACTCAACGTTTCCAATTCATCCTTGGTACGAATGTCCGCACGGGCAGTAAAGTCACCTTCTGCCACTTTATTCATGGTGTTTTCCAAAATGGAGATCGGGCGGGCAATACGTCCAAAGAAGAAGAATCCAAATAGTCCTCCGCCTAACAATACGAAAAAGCCGATAGGATAGGATGCTTTTTGAATACCACCAGTAAGCGCATCAAGTTGTTCGAAAGACTCTGTTTCTTGCAACTCGGAGAAAATACCCCAGTTTAGTCCTGGCACGTTAATTGGTGCGAACGCAGACAGTACGAACACCCCCATGTAATTTTGGAAAATGTCAAACCCAGTCACCCCAGATAGCGCGGCGCGGGTACCCGGCGAGTCCACTTTTAATAAGCCTACCGTGGTGTCCTTAGATTCAATGGTTGAAATTACATTTTGTTCAAGCAACTTGGCTTCTTCCACGGCAACAACGAAATCTTCGCGGTTTTCCACAAAGGGGCGGCTGTCATTACGCATGGTGCCATCCGCCGCAATAAGTACGGTTTCACCGGTTTTCCCCGATTCGTCTAACCGCCAAGAACGGTCATACGTCATAATGTCGTTAATGTTGTCGATGGATAGGGCGAATATAATAATCCCCACTTTCTCCGCACCTTCAAAAACCGGAGCCGCAATGAATGCTACACGGTTTTGGAAAGAGGGCAGATAATTGGAGTAATCTTGCAAGGATACATTTTCAGTTGAAATTGAGTCCTTTACTTTCATGAATGTTTCTGAAATACCCTGGCCTACAAGCGGGCCATCCATTAACGATGTGGCAAAATCGATATTTTTTAGAACGGAATAGGTGATATTTCCGGTTTTATGATCCACCAGGAAAACATCCTCAAATTCAAAGCGGGACATAAAATCAAATATCAGTGGGTGATATTTACGGTGCACTTGGCTATAGCGAGAGTGATCATTTGCTACCAACAGCTCTTCCTTAGTGCCCAATGGATTAGGATTATCCGCAATATAAAAATATTGTAGCGCTAATGTGTTGGCAGGGAATTTTTCAATATATTCATTCATATTAGGCGCAGCTTCTGGATTTGCCATCTGGTATTCCATGCTGAACTCGCCAGTATAATAATCGGCCAATGCTTTTTTATATTGATCCAATGGTAAGGCTGGGCGCGTAGTTTCTTTGCCAGGCTCCGGCGGCCCTTCTTCACTTGACCCCAGTGCTTCATATTGGAAGTCGTTGTAAGCTTGGGTAAACTCCTTCACCATTTTTATGGTGCTGGGCTGCTTGGCAAAATAGACCAATTGATCCGTAATTCGTCTAAAATAAGATTCAATTTCTTTCTTTTTCGCGTCACGGATGGAGGTAATATGGCTTTGCACACTTTGTTGTAAGGAACTCTCACCAATTTCACCGGCGCGGCTACTTACGAAATACACGGTCACCGCCACGGGAATTACGGCGAGAAGCGCCGAACCAATAAACATTTTTTGCCTAAGTTTCATGGCATTATCCTCCCTAACTGCTGCAATGGTAATATTACTAACTGATTGCGGGTCTTCATAGCGCGACCCGACTGCTTAAAGAATCAAAAAAATTTTTGTGGTCAAAAACAAACCACATCTCGTCTTGTAACTCATAACCCGTATGAATAAATGGGGCAATTGCCGTAGGCAACGCGGGCAAACTGGCTAATTTGTCATTTTCGGTGAACGTTTTTTGCGCTGGTAATTCATCAATAATAATACCCGCCGCGCTTTGCCCTTCATCAAGCACCAATAACATACGTTTTTTGGTATCTGGCATTTCCAGACTTAAAATTTCCGTCATTTCAAATACAGGAATTAAGTTGCCGCGCAAATTAATTAAACCAACCAGCCAATTGGCCGTATTGGGTACTGCGCAAGGAGGCGTGGAAATGTCGAGGAGTTCGCTAATTGTACCTTCTGAAATCAATAGACCCATTCCCCCAATCTTAAATCCCATGCGTCGGATTATTTCAATTTCTTCCTCCGCACTTTGCCCTAGCGCTTGCGGGTTTAGAAATGGGCGGTTAAGCGCTTGTGTCGGCGACAACTTTGATTTCATGGGTAACCTCTATCGCCTTGCCTTTTATTATTCATGCCACGTTCATCCGGTTCAGGCTATTGATTTTCTGGGCCAGCGGTAAACGTTTGTAGCATCTTGGCATTATAATGCAATAATGCTGGCGGACGACCAGGGTAAGATACCCAGCTGGAAACCACTTCATCGCCGCCTAAATTATGGCGTTGCATAAAATAGCGAATATGGCGCATGGTTTTTCGCATACTGCGATCACGAATTGTGGACAAGGCTTTTACTTGTGTGTCGGTAAGCGCAATAGATTCTAGTTCTTCTTCAAAAAGATCGCGATCCACACCCAAAATATTGGCCATAGCCTCCAGGGTCGCGCCGCGCATATTCCCTTGCATACGTTCCATGATGTTAATCCAAATAGCCAGCAGGGCGTTTGCTAAGCCTGGATGTTCTTGTAATGCGTCGCGCCGAACTACAAGCAAGTGATTGATTTCTTTTGGTATTGATCGACTGCTAAAAATAACCTGTCCCTCTTTATTTTTATATAACTCATGGGCAATAGGATTCCAGGTAACCACACCATGATTGCCAGCGTTTTCATATGCGGCAACAATATTTTCTTCGTTGGTATTTTCTTTTTTAACACTGTCAAAACTCATTTGTTGTTTTAGCAGATAACGATCTAATAAATAATGACTTACGGAATACTCCATCAGGGCTATATTTTTGCCTTCCAGGGTAATCCCTTCTTTACCTTTAGGGACGAGAATAGCGTCGTTACCATTGCTAAAACTGCTGACTAAAATTACATCCGCTTCTACGTTGCGCGGAATCAGGTTGATTACTGCGTCAATATTTGTAATGGCAATTGCGTGTATATTGCCGGAGATAAATTGTTCAATAAGTTGTTTGTAATCACCAGATTGGAATTCTATATTGACGTGGTAAATGGAGCTATAGTTACCAAACTGCTCTTCTTCATTTGCTAAAAACCAAGGCACGTAGGGTAATTGTTTAGGCGCTGCAAAAACCAAGTTCGGCAAGTTTTCTGTGGCAACCTCTTCGTCACCGCCTTCGCCGCCGCCCAGTTGCAATCCGCTCCATAGCCCTTCCAGGTATGAGCAGGATGTCAATAGCAGGAAAACAAGCGTAAACAGTATAAATTTCAAATAATTAAGCGGTTGATTGCGTAATTTCATGTTCGGGTATCCTAAGGCTTTAGAAGTAATAAACCGCACAACCCACGACGCCATTGCTGTCCTGGCATCAGACAGGGTAGGGTATAAGAGTAATAAAAAAAATAGCAAATAACAAGTTACAGCATCATATTCATGTAATTTATCAACATTGGCGCAGGTATGCTACCGTGCCCATGGCCTAACTTGCCATGGCACTGGCAATTCGGCGGTTTTCGCGGGCGTGCGCGGATGGCTTGCATTGTACCAGAAGGTATTGCTACCCTGGGACTACGATTTTTCGCTGTGAGTTTTTTTGCAAAATTTAGCCTGGCGCGCAGTGCCAGGCAGGGTGTTGTTTGATGCTGACGAGAAGCAACATGCTGGCCTTATTTTTTGAGTTGAGTGCGCACATCCACATGAAAACCGCACCGCGCTGGGGTATTGGTGCGTGGATGGCAGTGGCTATCTGTTTTGTTTGTAACTCGCCATTCGCCTATTCGCAACCAGCAGTGCCCACTGCGCCGCCCTTGCGCGCGTTGGCGGAAGTTGGTAGGCATTCTACTGCATCTCCCGCTGCGCCGTTGGAGGTATCGCAGCGTTTGCAGAGCGTGCAGCAGGCATTGGCGCAGGAGTTGGCTGCGCGCGAAGCATTGCAGCGGCAGTTGGTGGAGGAAAAACAAAAATTACTTGATTTACGCCGTGCTTGGGATGCACAGGTGCAGGAGTTTTATCAGCGTATGCAAATGCTTGAACGCGCATTAGCGCCGCCCGAGTCGGCGGAGTAATTCATGGCGTGGGAGGCATTGCAAGCAGAATTGGAAATGCGTCAGCACGCTGGCCTGGCGCGCCGCCGCCGGGTGCGTGGTGGCGCGCAACTGCCGTGGCAAGTGTTGGATAACGAGGCGGTGTTGAGTTTTTGCAGTAACGATTATTTGGGCCTGGCCGCGCACCCTGATGTACGCGCTGCTATGGCTGAAGGGATTGCCAGCGAAGGCGTGGGGTCTGGGGCCTCGCATCTCATTAACGGCCACAGCCGCTTGCATGAGGGGCTAGAAACGCAATTGGCCGCGTTTTGCGGGCGGGAACGGGCGTTGTTGTTTTCCACCGGTTACATGGCCAACCTGGGCGTGTTGAGCGCATTGGCAGACCGCCACAGCGCAATTTTTTTGGACAAACTGTGCCATGCCTCGTTGCTGGACGGTGCCAGGCTGGCGGGGGCCAATCGTTCGCGCTACCCGCACAATGACTGGCAGGCGTTAGCGCGCCTACTGCAACGTAATTGCGCGTCGCGTAAACTTATCGTGACCGATGGCGTGTTCAGTATGGACGGAGATATGGCACCGCTAACGGAATTGGCGCGTTTGGCGGTGGAACATGGCGCTTGGTTGATGGTGGACGATGCGCATGGTCTCGGCGTGTTAGGTTCCAGCGGGCGCGGCGCTCTGGAGGCGCATGGCCTGGGGCAAGCGCAAGTGCCGGTGCTAGTGGGCACATTGGGCAAGGCATTGGGCGGATTTGGCGCGTTTGTGGCGGGCGCGGACACTTTGATTGAATATCTCACGCAAACTTGCCGGACGTATATTTATACCACTGCTTTGCCACCTGGCGTGGCAGCGGGTGTGTCCGCCGCGCTACGCATTGCCGAGGCGCAACCGTGGCGGCGGCACAAAGCGTTACAATTGGCGGAGCGGTTCCAACGCCTGGCGCAACCGCAGGGTTTGCCATTGTTGCCGTCGGTTTCACCGATTCAGGCGTTGGTGCTTGGCAGCGCGGATCGGGCGTTGGCTGTGGAGCAGCATTTGCGCAGACGCGGCATTGCGGTTATCGCCATTCGTCCGCCCACCGTGCCAGCGGGAACCGCACGCTTGCGCATTACTTTTTCTGCTGCGCACGAAGAAGCCGATGTAGATCGCCTGCTGGCCGCGCTGGTGGAAGTGATTGAGCCACTGCGCGCAGACGGATAAGCCGTGCTGGGATGTTATACTTTCTGCAATGTTTTCATGGATGGAAAAATACCTTCCATTTGTATTCCCACGCAATGTAATGAGTCAATGAACCTTCCCAAAAGCAATTCAACTTTGTTTTTATTGGTGTTAGGCGCTGGATTGGCGGGCGGCCTATTGGCGTTGCGCCTGGCAACGCCGCCCGCTGGCGGCCTTACGGCGGATGCAAGCCACGACAGCCACTGGGCGCTGCCTGCACTCGCCGCCACCACCGACGCCAATGGCCAAGACCTCAATCAAACACGCTTCGCCAGTTTGCGTGATCTCCACCCGTGGGGGGAGGACGCGCCTGATCCGGGCGCAGCGCAACCGCCAGAAATTGCGCAATTGACGCCAGGCTGGGATTTTTCCGGCGTAATTGAGCAAGGTCGTGAGCGGGTGATGATTTTTTTGGATCAAACGCACAAATCACACCGCGTGCAAGCGGGCGATGCGTTGCCGGATGGCACGGTGGTGTCGAGCATTGGCTTAGACAGCATCCGCATTTTGCGTCCTGGCGCGACGGATATGGAAACGGTGTGCCTCTATTCTCGGGGTGAATTTCCGCCCCAGGAGCCTGCGCCATGAAATTATTGATAAATTTCTGGCAGTTGCGCCGCGCCTGGTTCACGCGCCCAACCCGGCGTTATTTCGACAGCCGCACGGGCGTTATTCCGCCGGAACCCGGCACGGGCCGGGGCGAATGGGTATTGTCGCGTGGCTGGTGCCGCTACCGCTGCTTTGATTTAGCGGGCTTGCCTGCGGCCCGCCGCGAAGAATCCTTGCAATTAAAAATCCAGCAATGGTCACCCTACACCCGTACTGCTGAATACGTAGTGTGGCAGGGCGATTGCGCGCAAGTTTGGATTTGGGACGAGGCGCGCGCTGCACAGGTGCGCGAAGCAAGTGGCGCAGCACAGGCCGCGCCCGTGCCGGAAAATTTAGTGCGTCCGCCCCTGGCCGATGGCGTGCGCTTGGCGGCGTGCTTAGATGGCGTGGAAGGGCAAATTTGGCAACAGCGCCAATTGCTGGCTTCGCGCTGGTGGCTTAAGCCGCCAGATTTATTGGAATGGAGCCGTTTTCTGCGCGCGCACGGGCAACCCTCGCCAGCGCATGTGCTTACGCCTGAGCCTTTGCCCTTGCTGGCCAAACCTTGGGGCAAGCCGCGCCGCCGCAACACAGCGGCCAACGAACGCGCCATCGCGCTGGTGGCTGCCATGGCATTGGCCGTGGTGCTGGGCTGGGAAAGTGCTACCCTGTGGAAAACGCATCAAAAACACCAGGCCATTCAACAGGAAATTGAAAAGCTCAATCAAGACGGTGCGGCCATCCTGCAAGCGCGCGACCATGCGGTGACGGACAAAGAACGTGTCCGTCAATTGGTTCGTCTGGTGCCCTATCCCTCGCAATTGGAACTCATGGCCGCAGTAGCCGGAAAATTGCCGCGCAATGGCGCGCAACTCGCAGAATGGCGTTATCACGCAGGCACGTTGCGCGTAGCCGTGCAAGCGCCCAACATCGATCCGCGCAACTACGTGGCCGCGTTTCAAAGCCTACCGCTGTTCAAAGGCATTAAGCTCGAAACCAGCAATCAGGCGGATTTGATTATTTTGCAGATGGAGATTAATCCGGCGCAATAGCCCGCGTTCAGCCTATGGCCAAGGCAGTGGCTTTGGATTGCACACAGGGATATTTGCTACGGCGCTTCATGCGGCGGATAAAATTGCCATCCGGCCAACCCAGGTAGCATTGCATGGGCTTGGCCTCATGCACTGTGCAACGGTTGTCCTGCAAAAAAATACATTCGCCATTTTGGTCAAATAGATAGCGCACGCTTTGGCCATTGGGTAGCGCTTCTGCATAGGTGTGGCGGCTCCAGAAAGTGGCTAGGTCTAATTCCAAAAAAGCCGCCATGCGCGCAGCATCCGAGGGGTGGATTTCAATGCCAAAGTCCGCGCCCAGGCCCCGGCAACAATCGCCGCAGTGGTCGCAATAGGGTTTTCTCATGATTTTTCGATATTTTTCCAGGCTATAACACAAAAGTCGGCGGGCCGAAACCGCTGGGGCCGTAGCGCAGCATATTTTCCACCTCGCCATGCAAACGCGCCAGATCAGCGGAGTTCAGCGCGGGCGGCACAAAGACGATGAGAGGAATGGTCGCGCAGGCGGGAATGGCGCGTAACCCTTGGATGCAGCTTTGCGCCTGCACGTTGTACATCCCTGCGTCCAAGGCTATCCAAGCCGGGGCTGGCATCCCTTTGAGCAAGGATTCGCGCAATTGTGTCTCATTGCGAAAGCGCGACACATCCCAGCCTTGCGCCTGTAATTTTTCCCCCAGCAGCTCGCGGTTAAACTCTTCATCTTCCAACACCATAAACAGTCCTTGCCGCTCATCCTCCAGCAGGGCCACGCTCTGCGAATCAGATGGCAAGCGCCCGCCGCTCTCCAGTTCAGCGATCACCGCCGACAGTTGGCGGTTAGACACGGGCCTGGTCATGGCGATTAAACGCCCGGCTGGATCCGCCAATACTGTGGAAGAAGGCATTTGCGTCATGATGATAGGGATTTGCTCTATGCTATTTTCCGCTTTGAGTTCATTGTATAAATCCCAGCCATTGCCGCCATCGGCTTGCTGCATGGCCACCAGTATCAAATCGGGTCTGAGTTTTTTAGCCAGCAACGCGCCTCGGGCGTGGCTGGTGGCTATGGCCAGTGGGTAATGCAGCTTGTCAAAATAATCGCGCAGCAGTTCTAGCAGCGTGCGGTCAGGCATGACGGCCAGCAGAATGCCGCTGGTAGCCTCTTCGTCCACAACTCCGTCGTCTTCATCAGGATCGAGCAGTGGCTGGCTGGCCACTTGCTCAGGCAGCAAAGCATCCACTTTGACCGCAACCGGCAAAGTGACGCTAAAGGTGCTGCCCGCGCCAAACTCACTTTCCACTACGATGGAGCCGCCCATGAGTTCCGCGAATTCTTTGGAAATGGCCAAGCCCAAGCCCGTGCCGCCGAAACGTCGGGTGGTGGAGGCATCGGCTTGCGAAAACGGTTTGAATAATTTTTTGGTCTGCTCTTGGCTCATGCCGATGCCATTGTCGCTGACGCAAAACTGCATTTGCTCGCTCGCATTGGGGGCAACGGACGGCAAGCGCGATACTTTTAGCCGGATTTCACCTTGTTCAGTGAATTTTGCCGCATTGCTGAGCAAATTAATCAAAATTTGCTTGGTTTTTACCACATCCGAGGTCATGGCACCCAACGGCTTGTGCAAGTCCACATGAAAAATATTGTTTTTCCTTGCCATTAAAGGCCCAACCGTATCGCGCACCTCACGGATCAAGCGATCCACATCAAATTCTTCTAAATACACCTGCATTTTGCCAGATTCAATTTTGGAAATGTCCAGCACGTCGTTGATCAGCCCGAGCAAATGGCGGGCAGACTCGCGGATTTTTTCTAAATCTGTGGAAAAATCAGGGCATCCGGCTTCAAGGATATCTTCTAAAATGATTTCGGTATAACCGATAATCGCGTTCATGGGCGTGCGCAATTCATGGCTCATGTTGGCCAAAAACTGGCTTTTGGCAATATTCGCGGTTTCTGCCTCGTCCTTGGCGACCATCAGTTCGCGCGTGCGTTCTTCTATTTTATTTTCTAAATCCGTGGCATACGCTAGAAGCTGTGCGTCGCGTTGGGCAATTTCCTGCTCCAGCTTTTCGCGCAAACGATACAACTCTACATGGGTGCGCACCCGCGCCAGCATTTCCTTTTCCTGGAACGGTTTGCTCACATAATCCACACCACCCGCTTCAAATGCCTGTAATTTATGATCGGCATCATTGAGCGCAGACAAAAACAACACTGGAATTTCCACCAGCGCGGCTTCTTGCTTAAGACGGCGGCAGGTTTCATAGCCATCCCATTCCGGCATGGTTACATCCAGCAAGATTAAATCTGGCTTTTCCTGTAAAGCAATGTCCCGCGCCTTGGCACCGGATTTAGCCAATAGCACATGATAGCCTTCCTTTTCCAAAATCATGCTGAGGAAGGCGAGGTTAGTGAGTTGATCGTCCACAACCAGGACAGTTTTTTGATCTTGCACGGCCAAAGCGGTTCTCATCCAATAGATACGAAGAATTCGATAATTGTAGGTTGGCCAGCTTGCTTATTGCAAGCCTTATTCCTCATGCATGCAGAAATGGCGCTGTATTTGACTTGTGCGCAGAAAATCACGATGTGTCAAGTGGTTGACTAAGGCGCTTTCTGTCAAGGCAAATATCCACCCGTCTAGCATGGCGGTCAAAACGCCCAACGCACTTGCAAATACGCGCCGCGCGGGATTGCATTGACCAATTTGTTGAATGTGTCGGGATTATATTCTTGATGCGCTGGATCGAATAAATTTTGTCCAGTCAGTGCGATTTCCACATCCTTGGCCGGATGCCAGGCCAGGCGCAAATCAAATTCGGTATGGGCTGGTACTATGCCAATGGCCGAGCTGCCCATGTGGCGGGCGTACCGCAGCCAGGCATCCAGGCTCCAGCGGGGATTTAAGTCTGTGCCTACGCGCAAAGACACACGATGGGGTGCAGTTTCACTTTCAATGTCGTCACTTGCGGAGCGGGTGCCAGGATAGAGCCGCATTTGCATCTTCAACCAAGTATACGCCAGGCTGGCTCGCCACTTGTCTCGCCGCCAATCTAGCGCCATCTCTGCGCCGTAGGTTTCACCTTCCATTTCGTTGAGGTTGTTGCTCAGCAGGACAAGCCATGGCTGGTTAAAATCCACCAAAGGCATTTCAGTGCGCACGATGAGTTTGTCGTATACATTGTAAAAACCGGTGATGTCCCACGACCAGCCGCCGACCCATTCGCCACGCGCGCCAAGTTCCCAGGCAGTCACGGTTTCTGGTTCGATTTTTTTATTGCCCAGCAAACGGACATGCATCGGAATCGGATAAAATGGATTTTCTACTGTTGGTATGGCCAGTTCCGCCTTCACTTCGTAGGACATTTGCGAGGGCGTGCGCACTGCGCGTGACACCGCTGCCCAGGCGGTCAGGCGCTCGCGGGGCAGCCAGAGCAGGCGCAGGTTGGGCTGGAAATTAAAACCGGTGTAGTCATCGTGCTCGAATTTGCTGCCCAGGGTTAGGCGCAGCGTTTGGGGTACCAGACAGAGATCGTCTTGGATGAACGCGCTGAACAACTGATCGCGGCGTAGCGCTGGATCGCGATTGAACGGTGAGTATTCGGGCACGCTACTGTACAACCAGCGCCAGCCCAACCCCCAGAGCAATTCGTGGCCTGGGCGGAAACGCCAATGGTGCTGAAGCTCGAAATCCAGCACGCGGTTAGTCACGCCAAAATTGGGCGTGTGCCGGGTTTGATCGTCATAGTAGGTTTGTAGGGTAAGCGTGGCATCTTCGCCGTAGCTGCGTTCCCAGAGGCCCACGAGATTGCCGCCGCGCACGGTGGCCTGGGCCGGTACTAGGGTTTGCCAGCTTACATCATTTTCACGAAACTGATACATATCGCCATGTACTGTCCAGCGGGTATCCGTGTTTTGCCCGCCATCCAAACGAAAGCCGCCCTGGCTGGAATGCCAGGCGTCGTTGCCACGGGTGGGTTCCAGCCCAGCGTGGTAGGCGCTTTTGCCATACACGCGGTAATACGTTTCCCTGCCTAGCTGGCCGCCGTGGCGCAGCCCGCCAAAAGCGCGGTCTTCGCTGCCACTGCCAGCGTTGAGCAAATTGCCCTGAGTATCCTGGGCACGCTTGGTGATGATATTGACGATGCCGTTGACCGCATTCGCGCCCCACAGCGTGCCGCCTGGCCCGCGAATTACTTCAATGCGCTCAATGTTTTCCAGTAGCATATCCATGCTATCCCAGAAAGTGCTGGACAATTGCAGGTTATACACGCTACGCCCGTCCACCAACACCAGCAGTTTGTTGTCGTACACGCCGTTGAAGCTGCCGCGTGAGGAAATGCGCCAACTGTGGGCGCTGTAACGGTCTACCTGGAGGCCAGGCGCCAGGCGCAGCGCCTCGGCTACGCTACGTACTCCGGCGCGATGGATGTCGTCTTGGCTGATGACGAATACCGCAGCAGCGGATTCTGCGATTTTTTTGGATTTTTTGCCGACCGAGGTGACCTCCACATCCATCAGTTCGGTCAAGCTTAGGGTTAATAAGTCATTTATATCCAATTGGGTCGTGGCAGGTGCTGCCAAGGAAAACGCGCTGGCGGACAGTAGGAACGCGGGCCAGTAAAAAAGGTGCGAATGTGTGAACATAACTCTCCTGCGCGATGCATTCAAAATAATGGATGGATAGGTGGCGTGACAGGAGTGCTGGTTTCTGGATGTTGGTATAAGATTTTCAATGGTACGTCCATGAGTTGTGATGCTTGGCCTTGCAGGCGCGCTAAAATAGGGTGGAGTTGTTCATCCCAAGGGTGTGTTGGCTCATTGTCCGCATTGTGTTCGTTTGCTGTTAAGTGGGAGAATCCGCCGGACATAAGCCGGTACAAGTCTATCAGTTTGATTTCGCCTAAATCACGCACCAACAGCCATTGGTTGCGGTCTATGCGCGTCACGTAAGCGCCTTGTTCTAATTGAATTAATATGGCGTTCACTAGATCAATGGGCTGGTTCGGTTCCTTAGTATAGAGGAATTTTTCCGTCATGCCTTTGCCCTTGCATTGCGCTTCCCACAAATACCCAAGCAAACGGAACGCCAATAAAAAACGGTTGTCCGTCTCGTGTACTTCTGTATCTGCATGTTTCCAGTTAAAAACCCCCAAGCAGTACGTGACTTCCGCACCGAGCAATACCACTACCCAGGATACATAAATCCATACTAGGAACATAGGAATAACAGACATGACGCCATACAGCGTCTGATATACGCTGGAGTGAATCGCGTATAACGCAAAGGCTTTTTTCGCCAAACCAAATAGCGCTGCGGCAAACAGCCCGCCCAACAACGCATGGCGGAATGGCACCAAACGGTTGGGGATAATCATATAAAACAAGGCAAAGGCCATGGTGCTGCTGACAAATGGCAGCCAGATGAGCCATAGCGAGTCCTGCATTTGCGCCAGCCACGGAATCGATAACAACGACGCAGTGACAAATGCACCAGCACCGATAAGCAATGGCCCAAGTGTCAAAACCACCCAGTAAATCATAAAGCTACGAATCAGTGGGCGGTCTTGTGTGGTGCGCCAAATGCGGTTGAGCGAGACGTCAATGGTTTGCAACATCAGCAATGCCGTGACCACCAGCGAGGCCACGCCTACCGCAGTGAGCCGCGAGGAATGCTGCATGAATTGCATGATATATTCCTGCACCACTTCGCCCGAGGCGGGAACTAAGTTTCTAAAAATGAAGCTGCGCAACTGTTCTTCGGCATTGGTGAATAGCGGAAATGCCGTTAAAATTGCGTAAGTTACCACTAGCAACGGTATCAGTGACAGCAACGTGGTATAGGCCAGTGCGGAAGCGCTGCCCAGTGCGTTGTCTTCAATAAAACGGTTTTGCACAAATAGGTAAAACCGTTGCGCCGTGGCAAAAAAGGGAAAGTTGGCTTTATGTTTTGGCATTTTTCCTGCTTATTTATAGGCATTATGAGAAATCAACCCATGCTGACCAAGTCAGCCAGGGTTCCACCCTCTGGCGTTGCTTGTTTCCAAGCGCCCGCTTGGGAACAAGGCAGGTTTAGCTTCACTAGGATAGAGTTTATGAAAACCTCAAACGAAATCAATCAATTATTGTTAGCCAAACGTCCCGCCACGGTGCGGCGAGTATTGCCCAAGCCATTAATCGAGCGGCATCTCAAAATGCAATTGCGGCAATTGCTTGGCATGATGCACGCTTTCCAAGCCATTTTAACCTTTCCTACCGCTGGCAGGAACCTGCCTATGGCGGCTTTGAAAAAAATCCAAACTCAGCTTACTGACGATTTGCAACATGCAGAAGGCAAGCTTATGCAAGAAGTGGATTTTTTGATGAATTATGTGCAGCGGGAGTTTGTGTTGCAAACCAGCGTGATGATGAATGTAGTGGCTGAAACGCCGTCGCCATTCTGTGTGCTTAATGAAGTCAACTATATGCCCAAAGATAACCGGCTGGTGGACAATCGCGTATTCATTCCGTCATATGTTACGCTATGGGCACAACAACGCGGGGAAGAGGAGCCGGTGCAAGTGTGGTTGCAACTGGAACCTAAAGACCCAGCGCACCGCAAGTGGATGCAAAAGGAGCCTTCGCGTTCTGCCATGCAGGCGTTGCACCCGTTGGAGAATGAGGTGTATTTTCATGAGTTTGATACAGTCGTGAGCCTCAATCTATATGATGAGCCAAATGAATTGGAGGCCATTTATTCTGGCAAGAACTATGAGGATTTATTGCGTGAATTTGAGTTATTGCGCAAGACGCTGATTCGCCAAAAAGGCAACCGGGGCGAATTTATTCATGTAGTGTGGTGCAAACTGGAAAAGGAAAAACACCAATTTATTGTGTAAGAACATGGCCGAATTTTCCTTGATAATTTCCCTTGCCCCAGGTTGGGCACCGCTAAAAATCCCGCCCTATCCACGAAAAAATGCGGGTTTCCGAGCTAAAAATGATCTGCGAACGGGGTTTTTAGCGTCTCCCTATGGGAAATACTATGCACAATATCAACAAAACTTTATTGGTTTGCAGCCTGGCGTGCGTCACTGTGTCCGTGCACGCCGAGCGTTATGTGGTGGCGCGCGATCATGCGCCACCCATGCCGTATACTGTGGTGCGCGATTTAGCGCCGTTGCCATGGCGGGTGATAGCGTTGCCCAGCACGCGGCGCACGGGCACAGGATGCGCGCCTTGCCTGGAGGACGTGCGCGGCTGGTTTGCCGCCGACACGCTTAGGCCGAATGACCCAGATTTCGCGCAGCAATGGCAGTTGCGCGAGTTGGACGCACTGTCCGCCTGGCCATACGCCCAAGGCCAGGACATTGCCATCGCGCTGGTGGACACTGGCGTCATGCGCGATCATCCTGATTTGGTTGGCGCATTGCGTTGGGACGCGGGATATGATTTTGGCGACCAGGATGTGGATGCCGCAGATTGGCAAGGCCATGGCACGCTGATGGCTGGCTTGATTGCCGCGCGTTGCTTTAATGGCCTGGGCGGCTGCGGCATTGCGCCATTGTCCACGCTGATTCCCTATAAAATCAATGAAAAAGACTCAAGCACATTTACCTCGTCCAATCTGGCCAGCGCAATTGTGGCGGCTGCGGATCAGGGCGCAGTGGTGATTAACCTCAGCTTGGTATTGCCGCAACCCGTAGCGTGGGTGACCGATGCCATCCGCTATGCCATGGCCAAGGGCAGTGTGGTGGTGGCTGCTGCGGGCAATCAAGGTGGGGTGGCATTTCCCGCCAGTCTGCCAGAAGTGGTGGCTGTGGCTGCGTTGGGCACGGATGGCCAGCCGTTGTTCGCCAAAACCTACAGCAGCACCACGGGCATTGTGGCGGACACTTCTGCGCTCAAGCTTACCGCACCAGGCAACGCGCTGCCCAGCACCGACATTGCGGGCGGAACCTTTCCGGTCAACCGTTCGTCCTCCGCTGCGGCGGCGTTGACCAGCGGCGTGCTGGCGCTGTGGGCGCAGGCCACTGGCTTGCGTGGCCAAGCGTTGGCCGCCTTGGTGATGCAATATAGCCACGATGCCGGTGAACTGGGTTTTGACCCGGAATATGGCTTTGGCAAATTGCGCGCGCTGCCCGCCGTGCTCGGTGCATTGGCGCTGTCCGCGCCGCTGCCGCCACAGTTCACGCGCGGCCAAGTGGTTGCTGTGCATTTGTCTCTTGCCCCTGCCCCTGGCCAAGGCGCGTTGTTTTTACGTTTGTCATTGCCCGATGGCCAGGCCGGGCGTCAACAGCAATTTTTGCAATGGGGCGCGGGCTGGCTATCCACGCGCACCAGCGTGCATGGTTTGTTCAGTGAACTATGGGATTTTAGTGCGGCATTGGTGAATGTTCCGTTGACCGGCCCAGCGGATGCGCTGTTGGGCAGGGTCACCGTGGACAGCGCCATGCCTATGGGCTGGTACGAGCTGAGCGCAGAATTCGCACCCGCCAACGCCGAGAAAACCCTGCGCAGCCGCGCCGTGGTTTGGCTAGACCCAACAGACCGCGCCACTCAATAAAGAAACAAGCAGAGAACACAAGCAAGATGGTCAGAAGCAGAACCAAAAAATGGCTGATAAGCCTGGCGTTGACCTTGGTAATGGCCTTGGTGTATTTTTATGGCCAACATACAGTATATCAAAACGAATTTCGTTACTTAGAACGGGTGGTATTAGACACGGTGCGCCGTTCTTCTGCCGCGCACTATGGCCATGCTTATGTGGATGAAATTCAAGGCGTGTACGATGGCGACACGTTTCGTGTCATGATACGCGGTTGGCCACCGCTGATAGGCGAAGCCATGCCTGTGCGTATCCTTGGCGTAGATACGCCGGAAATCAAAGGTGATTGCGCACGGGAAATCCGCCTGGCGGAACAGGCCAAAGCATTTCTTGAAAATGCGCTGACTCATGCCAAGCAGGTGGAATTGCGCGGCATGCAGCGCGATAAATATTTTCGCATTCTGGCGGACGTATATGTGGATGGAACTTCCTTGGCCAGCGCTATGATTGCCGCCCAGGTGGCGCGCCCCTACACAGGCGGGACGCGCGGCACCTGGTGTGATAAGTAAATTGCGCTATTCGGCGGCGATATTTTCCTCAGGCATGATATAGCGGGATTGCACCCAGCCTTCCAAATCCACCATGCCATTCACATTATCCAGCACCTCCACAAACCGCCAATTGCCCTGCACCTGATGTGCGGTCAGGCGCGCGCCCTTGGGCAAGGGGCTGCCTTGAATTTGCGGATATTCCGCGCCAGGGCCGCTGCGAATATTGAGCAGGGAAGTGGTTTGATAAATCACGGGCGCATCGTCATCCTGACTCGCCCGGCCAAATAAGCGCGACCGGAAACTTTCCATCGGAAAGGCCGGGCCGGGGTCGGTTTTGCGCTGGGGCGCAATATCATCGTGCCCCAAGATGTCGCGGAGCTGGTAATGTTCCACCAACAACATGCAAACCTTCAGCGCGGTAAACAATTGTTCTGGCGTGTACATTTGCCAGCCTTGTAGCGCGGTGCGGTTTTTATGCACGGCTTCAATCACTTGGTCGTTAGAATAGGTATTGCAAAACCACGCGGCCCACTGATCGCCGACACGACTGAGCGGCCCGGCATTGTCCAATTCAATGCCAATAGAGTATTTATTTAAGCCGCTTAGGCCGTCCCATGAACTCGTGCCTGCATGCCAGGCAATGGTATCAAAGCGTACGAGTTGGGCAATCGCGCCATCGCGGCCAATCACCAGGTGCGCGGAAGCGCCTGACGCCGGATTGGTAAGCCAATTCACCGCATGATTGGCATTGGGGCCAGCGGTATAATGTATTACCACATAATACGGCGTTTGCAGCTTGCTACCGGTATTGGGCGAAGGCTTAAATGGATATGGCGCGCCATCATCGCGGTACAATTGATGATCTATAATTTTCATGGATTCCTTACCGGGTTGTTGACCATAAATAGAGCGTTACAGTGTTACAAGATTACCTCGCCGCGTCAACCGCTGCTACCCCTGCCATTGCCGTTTTCCCCTCTGCGTTTATACGTTACTTACAGGACTTTGAGAATCGCGGTATTTTGCTTATACTTCACTCAACAAAATCATATCCCGCCAGGGCGAGTGCACGGGGCCGCTTGGTATTTTCGTCCGGCATGACGCCGGGTAACCGGGCAGCCCACCATTTCTTGCTTGGCATGAGCACGGGCGGCAACAGTGGATGAAAAAAGAGGACGTGCCGAATGAAACGAATTGTTGTAGACCCTATCACCCGCATTGAAGGCCATTTACGCATTGAAGCGCAAATGGAGGGCAATAAAATTGGCCAAGCCTATTCCTCGGGGACTATGGTGCGCGGCTTGGAAATCATTTTGCGCGAGCGTGACCCGCGTGATGCCTGGGCCTTTGCCCAGCGGATTTGCGGCGTGTGCACGCTGGTGCATGGTATTGCTTCGGTGCGCGCAGTGGAGGATGCTCTGAAATGCACGATTCCCGCCAATGCGCAACTGATTCGCAATTTGATGATTGCCGCACAGTATGTTCATGATCATGTGATGCATTTTTATCATCTGCACGCACTGGACTGGGTGGATGTGGTGTCTGCGCTGCAAGCCGATCCCAAGGCTACCGCAGAATTGGCGCAATCGCTCAGCCACTGGCCCAAGTCTTCGCGCGGCTATTTCGCGGACATGCAGAAAAAACTCAAAGATTTTGTCGAGGCTGGCCAATTGGGTATTTTCGCGCAGGGCTATTGGGGGCATCCGGCGTATAAACTGCCAGCAGAAGTGAACTTGCTGGCCGTGGCGCATTATTTGGAAGCCTTAGAATGGCAGCGTGACGTAGTGAAATTGCACACGATTTTTGGCGGCAAAAATCCACATCCCAATTTCCTGGTTGGCGGTGTGCCATGCCCAATTGACTTAAATTCCGACTCTGCGCTCAACAGCGCGCGCTTCGCGCAAGTGCAAGCGGTGATTCACCAAATGCAGGCGTTTGTGGATCAAGTGTATGTGCCCGACACTTTGGCGATTGCCGGTTTTTACAAGGATTGGGGCACACGCGGCGAAGGCTTGGGCAATTTTATGTGCTACGGCGATTTTCCAGCCCAAGCCAGGAACGCTGGCGTTGGCATGAACGATCCTGCTTCCATGCTTTTCCCCAATGGCGCGATTCTTAACCGCAACCTCAATGAAATCCACCCGGTGGATTTGAATGACAACGAGCAGGTGCAAGAATTCATTGCCCATTCTTGGTACCGCTATCAAGACGGCCAGGACACAGGCTTACATCCTTACGCGGGCGAAACCGAATTGCATTACACTGGCCCGCAACCGCCTTACGAACAATTGGACGTGGCGCAGGCATATTCCTGGCTCAAAGCGCCGCGTTGGCGCGGTCATGCCATGGAAGTGGGGCCGCTGGCGCGCGTGCTGCTGCTGTATGCCAAGGGCCACGATCAAACCAAAGAGCTGGTGGATAGCACCTTGTCTAAGCTGCAACTGCCAGTGGAAAGCTTGTATTCCACGCTGGGGCGCACTGCCGCACGCACGCTGGAAACCAAAATCGTGGTGGATGCCATGCAGGGCTGGCTTAACCAATTGTTGGCCAACATCAAGGCTGGCGACACCAAAACCTTTAACGATACGCTATGGGAGCCGTCGTCATGGCCTGCCCAATGCCAAGGCGTGGGCTACATGGAGGCCCCACGCGGCGGGCTGGCGCACTGGATTGTTATTGAAAATCAAAAAATCGCCAATTATCAAGCCGTGGTGCCCAGCACGTGGAACGCTGGCCCGCGCGATACGCAAAACCAGCCTGGCGCGTATGAGGCGGCATTGCAGCACAACCATGAGCTGCACGATCCCAAACAGCCTGTGGAAATTCTGCGCACCATTCACAGCTTTGACCCATGCATTGCCTGTGCGGTGCATTTGACCGACGCCACGGGCGCTGAACTAACGCAAGTGCGCGTGCGCTAACGCGCCCTGGCCCTGGCAAGAAGCGGGTATCCGCATCATTGCCAGGGCTATTTTTTTACGCCCTCCAGAACTTGTAGGATTTTTTTCATGCCATCCATTACCGCCAATGCGGCCAACCTCGTCCCGGTGTGCGTATATTTGGGCGAAGAACTGGGCCGTTACGCCTTTCCTGACCATCCTTTTGGCGATGGGCGACTGGCCGCGTTTACCACCGCACTGCGCACGCAAGGCTTGTTGGCGCAAATTTGCACGCGCGCGCCGCAAACTGCATCCTCCCATCTTCTTGCCCAATTTCACCATAAAAAATATATAGAAGAAGTCATTGCCGCTGCAACTGCGGGCGTGGGCAAGCTGGATTGCGACACGCCAGTATTTCCCGGCATTTACGACGCTGCCGCCACGGTGGTCGGCACAGCAGTGGCCGCCGCGCGCGCGCTCATGGATGGCGAATGCCGACGTGCGTTTGTGCCGATTGGCGGCTTGCACCATGGCTACCGCCACCGTTCTGCGGGCTTTTGCGTGTTTAATGATTGCGGCGTGGTGATTGAAATTTTACGCAAGGAATACGGCCTGCACCGCATTTTGTATGTGGACATTGACGCCCATCATGGCGATGGCGTGTTTTACGCCTTTGAGGATGATCCAGAATTATTTATCTTAGATTTTCATGAAGATGGCAAGTTTTTGTATCCTGGCACTGGCAGCCGCGACGAAACTGGCCATGGCCCAGCGCGCGGTACGAAACTGAATGTGCCGTTGCCGCCAGCAAGCAACGACACGCTATTTTTGCGCTATTGGCAGGAAGCCGCAGAGCCGTTTATCGCACAAGCGCGGCCTGAGTTTATTGTGTTTCAATGCGGTGCCGATTGTCTAACCGGCGATCCATTGGCGCATTTGCAACTGACGCCGGAAATTCACCGCTATACGGCGCAGCGCTTGTCCGCGCTGGCGGATGAACATTGCCAAGGTCGCATTTTGGGCCTAGGCGGCGGCGGTTATGCGTTACACAATTTAGGTCCCGCGTGGACTGGCGTGGTGGAAGGTTTTTTAGGCGATTAATGGGCCGTTGTTTATAACGCCGTGATTAACACGCGCGTGGTCAGCGCAAACCCTTCGTGCTCCACCGTATAATCCACGCTGCCCTGTGCGTTGAGAACCAGCGCGGCAGTCACCGTCTCACCCGCGCGCAAGGCCAGGCTGGTAATGTCAAAGGTTGGCGACAAATGAAACCGTGTGCCCGCCGCGACCACTTCAAAAGTGCCATCTGCGTTAAATTGTGCACTTTCTACCCCAGCAAAATTTTGTGCCAACTCTACAAATATCTCGGGCTGCGGCACAGTGGGAAACACCGCCTGCGCAGTGTGGTCAGCAAACACCATTAACGTGGTTTCACCCGCACTGCTGGTTTGCGTCAGCAATCCCGGCTCCGCGCCACTCGGCGCGTCTTGTACCAGTGCGTCGAAAATCACAGTTTGGTGGATGCGCCCGCTGGATTGCGTGGTACGGCGCGAGGCTGCACCTGCGGGAAAATTCAGCGTGACATCGCCTTTAGTGCCGATGTGGATTGCCAAATCGCCACCGCCCAGGGCGGTGAATAGCGCTTGCGGGTCTTTGGGCGCGGCGATCAGCGGGAAACGCTGATGTTTGGCAGTGGCCAGCACCAAACGCCCTGAAGTTTCTTGGCTTAAACCCGGTGCAGCACTGCCTGCATCTTGCTGCGTCATTTCATCCACATCTGGCATGAAGGCGAACAACACCTGGGCGGATTCGCTGTGCGTCACTTCCAGCACACCATCCGCGCGTTGCGTGACGCGGTATTGCGCCAGCCCAGCACGGGCTACGCCGTCGTTTAATTCATCCAACATGGATGCGCCAGCCGTTTTGCCACCCAGGCCAAACCCAGTGCGGAAATCTGGCTGGTGCTGGGGTAAAGTGATTTGCGCGGACAATCCGGTGGGCTTTTGCAATTCACGAAACCACAGCTTGGTTTTGGGTGGCACCGCCAATTCGCCGTTGTCTTGCAGGGTCCAGCCCGCAGGCAGTAGGCCACGCACGTCGGTTGGGGAAATTTTTGTGCCGTCTAAGTTGGTGAATATACGTGAAATATCCATGGGTTTGGCTGTTGCTAGCGCATCCGGCGGTAAGGCGCGCAGGTCTTCCACGCTGAACATATTGAGTACAGAGAGTGAAAAACCGCCAATATTTTCCCGGGTTACGCCTTGCAAAGCGGTTTTGGGTATGCGTGCGAATTGTTCTGGGGTCAGGCCGCGCAAGGCGCGCCAGCCCAATTGGCGTAATTGCTCAGCGCTCAGGCCCGTGAATGCGTCTGCTGGAATTTTAGGCAAGGTGGCGGCAGTAAATGCGGTAAACGCTTGGTGCGGCATGGCTTGCAGTTGCGTGGCGTTGAGTTGTGGCAGGCCTTCTTCCATCACGCCATAATCCGCTAGTACGGGTTTGATTGCGCCTTGCAAGCCTGGCAAGGGACGGCGTTCCAGCACGCCTTGCGCATTGCGCTGAAAAAACCACACACCGCCATCTTGTTGGCCCACCAGCCAATCAATGTCACCATCGTTGTTCACATCCGCTGCGGCTGGACTGGCGTGGGGGCCACTCAGCACATCGGCGAATGCACCGGGCACGGATGCCTTGTCTGCAAAGCGCGGAGTTTGGGCGTCACCAAGATTGACAAAATACGCCAACTGGCCGTTACGGCTGCCCATGATCGTGTCGAAATCGCCGTCGTGATCCACATCTACCAGCATGGGTCTGGCGTGTCCACCTTCCGCACGCACATTGGCCAGCGGGTTGGCCGCGCCAATGCGCATTACGAAACGCGGGGCACTGGAGGAGCCGGTATTTTCAAAATAGCGGATTTCGCCACTGCTCATGCCAACAAAAATATCCTCATCGCCATCCGCATCTATGTCCGCCAATGCTGGCGATGCGCGCGCGCCTAAATCCAACGTGAGGCCATTGGCTTGAAACAAGGGCGGCGTGGGTTGTTGTACAAATACCGCGACTTTGCCGCTGTCATTGCCAATGACGCAATCCGCATCGCCATCGCTGTCCAAATCATGGCACGCCAAGCTCAAATATTCGCCGGACAGTGTGGCAAACGGATTTTCTGCATCTGGCACTGACGTATAAAAAGGCCGGGTTGGCGTACCGGTATTGCGAAAATAGGCAATGCTACGCTCGCCGCCCATGGCCAAATCCAAATCGCCATCGCGATCCATGTCTACCCAGGTGGGCGCGCTATAGCCGCCTATGCCGAACACAGCGGCACTACTGCCGCCTGCAAACCATAATGCCAGTATTGCTATAAGATTACGCATATTTTCGCTCTTTTTGCGGAGGGTTAAGTCGCCGCCAACTTGGGCAAAGTTTGCGTAGAGGGATTGCGGCTTACCCGCCGCACGCGGCGGGTAAGCAACCATTGTGGAGCCAAGGCCAGTCTATAATGTATTCCGGCACGAGGCGTTGTTATAACCCCTGGTTTCAATGCCAGTGTTGGGATCATTAGAAATGGTCGCCGGACCGCCAATGCCAAATGGGCTGACTGCGCCAGGCGGGCTGGTGGTCTGAACGATGTAGTCCTCAGCAGCGCCACTCAACTCAAATTCAGCCTGGTCAGCATCTTCCGTACCCGCAACCACTGCCCGGGCGATCAAGCGCACATCCACCCAGTGGGCATTTTCTTGGCCATATAGGATGTTAAATGCGGCAAAGCCGTTTTTATCCGTGACTACCGTGCCTGGTTCTACTGCCACCACGTTACCCGGATCAAGGCGGTTATTGCCGTTGTAATCGCTTTCCGCATTGTCGAGAATGCCGTTAAAATCAAAATCCACCCGGCCACTGCTGCGGTCTTCATTCAAGCAGGCGCGGTAATCTGGATCCGTTAAATTGGCCAGCGGCGCAGTCTCCAGGGTAGGAATTTTTACCCATATTTTGGCCACGCCATTCCACTCATGATAGCCCTTGTAATAACGCAACGGTTGCACTGCCAACGTTACTTCCGCACCCGCCACTGCCGCGCCGTTAATATCTGTCACCAGCACGTTGTAAGGGTAGCGGTAGGTGGTTTCATTCAATTCTTCAATGGTATTGCCAGTGCCCAATGCCACGAACACGCCACGCTGCGCCACGGTTAAAGTCACCACGCGGCTGAGGCCGGTTTCGGTGCGTGCGGTGATTTTCACGCCATTGGACGCGCTGGACGAAGACCCCGCGATGTACACGGTGCTGGCGCGGCCAAATTGGTCGGTAACCGCAGACGATGGGCTGATTTTGCCGCCCGTCACATCTTCCAGCAAAAAGTCCACCCGCATGTTTTTCACCAGATTGTTTTTGGCGTCGCGCACCACGGCAATAATTTCGCTTTGCTCCGAGTCCGCGCCTGGCTGATTCACACCCAGTGACGCTGGATTGGCTTGCAAGTCCAATAAGCTGGCGTCTTTGGAGACAAAATATAAGGAATAGGCGGCTGAAGGGCCGTCTGCGGCTTGGCTCTTGGCCGTAATGGTGGCTGGGCCAGCATTGTCGGCCTTTACGCCAAAACGCGCTTCGCCATTGACTCGACCCGTGGTCACCACGCCGTTTAACACATTGCCCGCATCATCCACCAATTGGCCACGGGTGGTGGAGATGTTAATGGGCTGCAAGCCCAGTGGCGAATTATTTTGCAGCCATTTCACCACCAAGAAACAGGTTTGGCCCAGCGGCACGTTCAAATCGGTGCCGGTCTTGGGATAGGCTTCGCAGGTGGCATCCGGTAGCAGCGTGAAGTTATCCGTGGAAATGGTTAAACTCACCTTCCCTTCGGTTGCTTTGGTCACGGCGGCATATTGTGGGTCTGGTACCAGTGTGGCCGTGATGGTGTCCGCATTGGCTGTGGCGGTAATTTGTAATTCAAATTCCGCGCGCCCACTGCCATCTGTGGTCAAGTCTTTGTTGCTGATGGTATTATTTTGGGCAGAAACAATGGCCAGTTTTTGGCTGCCCAAGCCCTTGCCAGCAGAGTCTTTAACGAAGACCGCATAACTTTGTTTGCTGTTGAGGGTGGCACTGGTCGGGCCAGAGATGGTGACATTGGTGCCATTCACTTCCACTGTAATGGTTTTGGTCAAGCTGCCGCTTTTGGCGGTTACTTGAATCGTGCGATTGAGCGGATTGCCCACCGTGGTCAACAACGCTTTGGCAATGCCCGCCGTGGTGGTTACGCCAGCGGCTTCAGGAGCACCATCGACTTTAATCACTTGAATGTCGCCGGAAGTGGCTTCAAAACGCACTGCCGCGCCCGCAAATGGGTTGTTATCTTTGGTTTTGATGCGTGCGGTGAGCGTCACACCCGTGGGATTGCCTTCTGAGGCCAAGGTTGGGCTGCTGGCCAGTAATTCCAGTGTGGCATCGGCTGGCGGCGGCGCGCTGCCCCCCAGTTGTACAAAGGTCACGCCCGCTGCCTTGGTTTGTGTTGTGCCTGGCGCAGTGGCTGTCACTGTAACCGCTTCTGGTACGGTGTTGGAAAGTGTGGTTTCAAACACACCATTCGTACCGGTAGTTCCTTCCGTTTTACCAAATTTCGCCGTGCTAGAAGTGGAGGTTAATTTGACGTTCTGGCCGCTGACCGGTGCGCCATCCTTATTCAGCGCGATAACCTGCACTTTGGCCGTATCCTGGCCGTCCGCGATGGGGCCACCACTGGTAGAGGGCGTCACCTTCAAATCCAGTTTATCCAGTTTGGCACTGCCGCCTGGGATGACAAATTCAATGGACACGGCTGAGGTATTTTGGATACCAGCCACAGTCGCGGTCACCGAATGCCTGCCCGGCGTGCCGCTCACCACCGAGACCGTCATCATGCCCATGGCATCGGTAACCCCTGTGGCCGGGGTTTTGAATTCCACCGTGTTGCCTTCAATCTGAACCTGCACGGGCGCGTTGGGCACGGGAACGCCCTTGTTTCTGGCCACCACGTTCAGTTGGATGGTATCCGTATTGTCCGCGTTCGCGCCATTGTTGATGAGGTTTACCGTGACCTCAGACGGCACGGCGCCCACAGGTGTGGTAAACGCAATGGTCACAGCTTGGCCTTTCACCCCATTAGCAGTGGGCGTAATGGTGACAGACTCGGCTTTGGTGTTGGTGACTTTAGCGCGGAACACACCATTGTCGCCAGTGTTGCCAGAAGCGGGGGTTAAAATCGCGGTGCCAGAGGTACTGGACAATTGAATGCCAATATTTTTCATGGGCACATTATTGGCATCCCTAGCGATTACGGTTACTTCCACCTCGGCTTTGCCATCAGCGACTTCGGTTGCTTTGTTCACGGTGGTGGTGACTATGGCGGGTGGTGAATCCGAGGAACTGGCCACGAACGTCACGGCTTGCGCGCTGGGCGTGCGTTTGTCAGACACCGTGGCGGACACCAACACGGTTTCAGGGATGGTATCCGTAATGGCTGTGGCGAATTTACCGCCTGCGTCGGTGACGCCCGTGGCTTGCGCTGGCGTGGCGGAGCCATGGGAAAATATTAAGGCCACTGGCGCATTGACCACCGGCTGCCCGGTAGCATCGCGGGCAACGACAGTGAACGTGGCAGCGGATTTGCCGTCTGCGGGTTGATTGTTATTGCTGACAGTAGCTTGCACGCTGTCCACTAGCGGCTGGAGCGTTTTAAAGGTAACCGCTTGGCGTCCGCTGGAAACGCCTTGCGAGGAAGCTTCCACGAAAAAGGTTTCCGGCACGCTGTTAACGACATTGGTGGTAAACACACCGCCGGCATTGGTTTTACCCGCAGCCGAGGTGAACACCGCTGTTCCAGAATCCGACGTGAACACCACATCCTTGTCTGCCATGGGTACGTTTTGCGTGCTGCGTACAATCGCCGAGATCACAGTGGCGGATTTACCGTCTGCTGGCTGGTTATTGGGAGAAATCGTCAGCGTCACTTGGCCGGGCGGCGTAGTATCATCCTTCGGGGTGGCCACGAAAGTGACTGATTTTGGGGCCGAAGGCATGTTGGCGACCACACCAGTTACCTCAAAAGTTTCCGGTACCGAGTCGGTAAGCGTGGCGACAAACCGCCCGCTGGGGTCTGTGGTACCTGTGGCAGGGTTGAGTTTAGCCGTGCCGCTAGAAAGTTGAATGGCCACCGGCGCGCCCAACACCGGATTGCGGGCCGCATCACGGGCGTACACGGTCAGCGTTGTAAGGCTGGCACCATCCGCTGGCTGGTTGTTGCCACTCACGTTAATGATCACTTCAGCAACGTTGAATGCGGATTTGACAAAAACTACGTCTTTGGTTTCGCTATTTACTGTCCCAGCAGTGGCAGTGACTTTCACGGTTTCTACCACCGGGTCTGCCACGGTAAACAGCAGTACGCCATTGTCTCCGGTTTGACCGGTGGCGGGCGTCACTGCCGCACTGCCAGAGCTGACAGAAATTTTTACTGGCACGCCAGCAATGGGGGTGCCTGAAGCATCCCTGGCCACCAACATCAGTTGCGCTGTGTCCTTGCCATCCGCCAACGCATTGTTTTTACTGACCGTAAGGGTGACACTATGGGGCGTGGTTAAGCCCACCGCCGTAAACCTGACTTCCTTCGGCGCTTGCGCGCCGCCACCGACAATTGGGGTCACCTGCGCTACTTCCGCCACAGTATCCACAATGGCGGCAATCACGACGCCGTTGTTATCCGTTACTGCATCCGGCGGCAACGAGGACAGCGCGAATGATCCTAGCGAAAATGCCAGTTTGACGGGCACGCCAGCAATCGGCAAGCCATTATGATCTTGAATGCGCACAATAAGGTACACAGCAGCCGTACCATTGGCCAGTTGGTTATTGCCTTGCAATTCACTGGAAACCCGAGCACCGTAATACAACGTCAGCGTCTGCGTGACTGAGCCGCTGCCTACGCTCACGGTGACCGGGCCTGCGGCATTGGCAGTGACTTGGAACGAGGCCTGACCATTCAGCCCGGTGGCAGTAGGCAATCCGCCCAGCGCGGCATTTGAGGAAAAAGTCAACGGCGCGTTGCCCACCGGATTGTCATTGGAATCCAGTGTCTTGACTGTGATGGCGGTGGTTTTGCCCACATCCACAATGGTTTGGCCAACAAACTCCAGTTTGGCTACTGGCAGAGTCGTTGCCGTAGCGCCAGAGGTGGAGGTTCCAGAAGAGCTTCCTGAACTGCTGGAGCTGCCTTCGTCGGAAAATGCGCCGCCGCCGCTACAACCGGCTAAAAAGCCAGCAATCGTTAAAAATACAGTCCAAGAGAGCAGTTGTTTCCACATGATGAGGTTCCTTCACAAGTAAAAAAGCCAAATTGAACAAAACAAAGCCAGGATGTTGCTTGGGATAAATCAATCCGTCGCGGCTTTGTCCGCCAGGATTTTGGGCGTTACAAAAATTAACAATTCACGTTTATCATCTTTTCTTAATGTGGAACGGAATAATCCGCCCACGATGGGCAAGTCGCCGAAGAATGGCACACGCCGCACCGATTTATCCACCGTGCGTTCAAATACGCCGCCCAGTACCACCGTTTCACCGTTGTCCACCAACACTTGGGTTTCCACTTCGCGTTTATCAATTAAATATTCTGTGCCAGATACGCGCTCATTGTTTTTCGTGACATGCAAGTCCATGATAACGCGGTCATCCGGTGTGATTTGTGGTGTCACGTCCAATTGCAGCATGGCTTCCTTAAATTGTACAGTGGCAATCCCGCCGGCTGCGACGCGGGGATAGTATGGGATTTCCACACCTTGTTTGATAGTCGCTTTGCGCTGATTGGCGGTAATTACGCGCGGACTGGAGATGATTTCGCCTTCGCCGTTTTGTTGTAATGCAGTCAATTCCAATTGCAGCAAATACGTGCCAATCTTGCCAATGGCCATGCCCAGTGCTGCTGCGTCCGGTGTGGAGGCGGGCAAATCCACCATCAGACTTTCCTTGCCACCCACGCTGATGGCGGTTCCCGTGCCTTCCAGCACGCCCGATTTGGTAAATGAACCGCCAGTGATAATGCCTGAACCCGGCTCGCCGGAAATGCGCGCATTGGTGCTTTGGCCAAAACGCACACCCAAGTCTTTGAGGAAAGCATCGGAAGCAATCACCACACGGGATTCAATCAGCACTTGGCGCACTGGACGATCCAGCGAAGTCACTAGGGAGCGTACCTCTTCCAGCTTATCTGCTGTGTCTTGCACAATGAGCGTATTGGTACGTTCGTCCACCGACACATTGCCGCGCGAGGACAAAAATGAGTGTTCGCCCTGTTTTTTCAACAAACCTACCAAAGTGGCGGCCTTGGAATAATTCACTTGCACGAATTCGGTGCGCACTGGCTCCAATTCCTTGATTTCTTTCTGCGCTGCCAACCGCGTGCGCTCGCGTGCATCGATATTGGCTTGCAAATCAATGCTCCACACGTTACCCATTTCGGTTTTGCCCAATGATTTAGAATTTAGAATAATATCCAGCGCCTGATCCCAAGGCACATTTTTTAAGCGCAAAGTCACCTTGCCAGTCACTGCATCGGTGGTGATGATGTTCACACCGCGAAAATCCGCAATCAAATTCAACACCGCATGAATGTCGATATTCTGAAAATTGAGCGAGATTTTCTCACCCGTATATTGCCGATCCTTAATGGCGATTTCCTCTTTTTTCTGTTCAGGCGCGACTTGCTTAACTTCTATGGTGTAGACATTGCCAGTTTGATAGGACAGGTGCTCATATTTTCCCGTAGTGGAGACTTCCATGTGGGTGTCTTTGCCGCTTTCCTTAGTGTCTATGGTGAGCACCGGCGTGGCAAAATCCACCACATCCAAACGGCGATCTAATCGCTCTGGCAATACGGTATCGCGGAAGTCAACCACGATTTTTTTGCCTTCCTCGCGCATGTCCACAGTGGTCGTGGGATCAGATAACGTAATGATAATTTGCCCAGCACCACTACGGTTGCGACGGAAATCAATCTGCTGAATGTGCGGTTCGCGAACGATGGGTTCCGCTTGAGACGTAGCCTGCGTATCTGCGAATACGCTGCCTGGAGAATCTTGCATGGCTTGTCGCGTGGTAGGCTCTGGCGGTGCGCTTTCGGGTGGCGCATCCGCCACAGGTGGCGGTGGGCTGGTGGCAATTTGATTTTTAGCCGCTGTGCCAATGGAAACAATCATGCGGTTACCTTCCACCGCTGTGGTATACGCTTCAGTGCGCACCAGGCTAATGACCATGCGAGCGCGGCTATTGGCTTCCACCAAACCCACGCCTTGCACCGCGCCAATGCCAATATTCAGATTTTTTTCTGCCACACTGGGCCGGGTGGCAGGAAAGTCAAATACAATTCGCGAGGGATTGCTGGTGGTGAAGCTTAGCGGTTCAGGCACTTTGTCGGCGAATTCCAAGGTGACTTGCACATCATTGCCGGGCAGTACAGAGAATTTCATATCCTTGATTTCATAACTGTCTGCCCGCGCTCCGTCCGCCAATGCCCACAGCAAGCAACCCCATGCGAGCCACCAGGCCCAGTGCGTCACGCGCTGTGCGTTTTCCGTTCTGTTCCACAGTGCATTGTTCATAATTTATTCCTTCGCCTCTGAGGCCAGTGTGGATGCGCGCTCGACATAACAACCCCTGCCGTCGTCTACCATTTCCACCAGCTCAATAGCCGTTTCCGTGATGTTAATAATTTTGCCGTGATTTTGGCCGATGTAGTTATTCACTTCTACCTGGTAAATCACCTGATCGGGATCCAACACCAAGCCCCAGCGGCGTTTGCCTTGTTCCAAAATACCTACCATGGTTAATGCATCCAGCGGAAAATTTTCTAGGGCTTCTTTATTGCGATGGGCATCAGGCCGCATACACAGTGACGCATCTTCTTTGGCGGTATTTTCTACATTTCCTTTTTCCGTGCCCTGCATCCGGTCAAGGTCTTGGAAAGGATCGCGCATATTCATCACCGTATACAAATGCGGAATGTCTGGTTTGAACGGCGGTAATTCTTGCGGTGGCGGGCTGGGTAGCTTTTTAATGCGTTCAACTTCCGCCGTTAAATCGTTGTAACTGCGTTCCGCGCACCCCGTCAGCCATATAGTAGCAATCCCTAGCATTCCGCGCGCCAATACTTTGCGCCAACCCATCCTGTTGGGCTGAGACAGCGTGATATGAGCTAATGGCGGATTATTTTTCATTTTCATCCATATAGCGGTAAGTTTTGGCTGTAGTGGTCATGCGCAGTTTGCTATCTTTGGCCGTGCGCGGTTGAATTATAATGTCGTGCATGGTCACAATGCGTTGCAATGCGGCAATGTCACTTACAAATTTACCAAACGAATGGTAGTCACCAATCACGCTGATTTTAATTTGCAATTCACGGTAAAATCCATCCTTGCCTTGTACTTCGCGTTCAGGTTGGAACAACTCAAAGGTAACTTTATTTGCAATCCCGGTTTGTGAAATATCCACCAACAAACCTGGCACTTCAGTTTGGCTAGGCAGGCGTTTGAGCAATTCGCCAAAGGAGCTTTCGATTTCTTGTAATTGCGCTTTTAATTGTTCTAGTTGGTTGGCTTGGCGTTGTTTGGTAGTAAACTGCTCTAACAATTCTTTTTCTTTAATTTGCGCCCGACTTAATGTCTCCAATTGCGGTTGCGTGTCATAATAGTAACCAACACCGAGTAAAGTAACGCATAGCACGGCAATAACCACCACTTTTACGGGTACTGGCCAATTGCCGATATTTTTGGCATCTAATTTACTCAGGTCTATGCTATTGCTCATAAAATTACATATCTATTCTTTTTCAGATTCTTTAGGAGACGATGATGTTGGTTTAGGTTTTTCTGTTGGTTTATTGCCGGGTTTGTCTTTTTTATCCTTGGCATTTTTATCTTTTTTTGCAGATTCTTCTTCTGTATTTTGCGAGGGCTGCTCCATTTGCAAGGTAAATTGGCTTTCTTTTTTCCCACCTTGTTCCACGGTTTTAATTACCACCAATTTTACATCTTTGAACCATTCCGAACCGCCCGGAATCCCCCCATCTAATTTACGCATCAGTGTGGAAATACTTGCTTGGGATTGCGCCACACCGTTGATGGTAATGGTGCGATTTTTTTGCGCTAAACCGGTAAAATAAACGCCTGAAGGCAGTTGCTTCACCAATTCGTCAAACAGATGTACCACTTCTGGGCGGCTGGCTTGTAATTTTTGAATCACTTCCATGCGGTTATACAGTTGCTCGCGTTTTTTCTTTAATTCCTTAATTTGTTCAATCTTTTCATCCGCTTTTTTAATTTCTTCATTCAGATAATCATTGCGGCGGTTTTGATAATTAATTAATCCAGCAATGTATAAATGCACCAATAGGAAAATGATTGCAGAAGCCGCCACTGCGATGCCTGTGGCAGCAGCAAAACGGGTTTCTCGCTCCTTGCGCAGTTCATCGCGCCAAGGCAGCAGGTTGATTTTCATCATTTGACGAGGCGCTGCGATGCGCGTATTGCTGCTTTCTTCTGCGGTTTTATCCTTCTTTTTCCACGCCGCAGTTTTTTTCTTGCCAAACCAGCTCATTGGTAGAAACTCCGCAATGCTAGGCCGCAGGCAATCATTAACGCAGGTGCGTCGCTCATTAAGGCTTTTTTATTTACTTTTGAATTCACAGACATGCTGGCAAAAGGGTTGGCAACCATCACCCGCCCGCTCAATTTGGCAGCCACCAAATCATCAATGCCGGGAATGGAAGCGCAACCGCCTGCTAACACAGTGTGAGTAATCGTGCCCACCGTGCTGGAGGAATAGTAAAAATTCATCGCGCGGCTAACCTCTTGCGCCAGGGATTCCTTAAAAATTTCCAGCACTTCGTTTTCGTAATCTTCGGGCAAGGTATTTTGCCGTTTGGCCATCATGGCTTCGTCGTAGCTCAAGCCATAGCGCGATTGAATTTCCTCGGTCAGTTGATTGCCGCCAAAGCTCAATTCGCGGGTATATACGACTTTCAAATCTTGCAATACGCTGAAAGTCATCACCGTGGCGCCCATGTCTACCAGCGCAATGGGTTCTTGCGTGGGAATTTCCGGATCATTTTCCGCGAGTAGGGCAAAGGCATTTTCCATTGCAAACAATTCAATGTCCACCACCTTGCCTTTGAGGTTGGCATATTCCAACACCGCCATGCGGGCATTGATGATTTCCGTTTTGGAAGCCGCCAGCATGATGTCGACTTCATCTGGATTTTTTTCGCTAGGTCCAAGAACTTGAAAATCCAGGCTCACTTCATCCATGGGGTAGGGAATGTACTGTTCCGCTTCCAAACGCACAGATTCGAGCATTTCCTCGTCCGCGCCGCCGCCAGGCATTTGGATGGTTTTGGTGATTACAGCGGAACCTGCCACGGCAATCGCTGCCCATTCGGTTTTGGGCTTGGCTTTTTTAATCGCGCGCACTAACGCTTCGCCCACAGGCTCCACATCAACAATGTTTTTATCCGCCACCACATTTTGCGGCAACGGTTCCACTGCGTAGGTTTCCACCCGGTAACGATGGGTATTGGCTGCCAGGCGGCTAAGCTCCAGCAATTTCACCGCTGTGGTGCTGATGTCGATGCCCACTACTGGCACTGGCTTGGTACTGAAGATTCCCACGTGATTTGACCTTTCAAATCGATAGGTTAGGCGCAATAGCTCGAGTAAACATTAAGCAACGGCTGTAACTATAAAACAAATTAAAAAAAACTTCTACTGCCTCGCGCGCAACGCGGCCTACAGGCGTTATGCGCGTTAGATTTAGGAAGAGAACGTGGGTGTTGGCGCGGATGATCGCCTCAGCCGCTGGCCTGGGCAGTTTGCGCTTCGCGCGCACGGCCTGTCCAGTCCTTGGCGAATTGCCAAGCGGCGCGGCCACTGCGGGTACCGCGCGTTAAGGCCCATTGCAATGCTGCACGTTGGGTTTCTTCCCAATCCAAGGCCGGACACTCCATGCGTTGCAGCCAATGCTGGACAATATTCAAATACGCTTCCTGGCCAAAGGGATAAAACGATAACCATAAGCCAAAGCGTTCAGACAGTGAAATTTTTTCTTCCACACTGTCGCCCTGGTGCAGTTCGTCATCAACAAAATGCGCCTCTTGATTTTCATGCTGATATTCTGGCAATAAGTGGCGGCGGTTGGAGGTGGCGTAAATCAGCACATTTTCTGGCGGCGCGGCAATAGAGCCGTCCAATGCGCTTTTTAGCGCTTGGTAGCCGGGTTCATTTGCGCTAAAGGAAAGATCGTCGCAGAACAAAATAAAGCGTTCGGGCCGCGCCACGAAAATTTCCACCAACTGGGGCAAATCCAGTAAATTGTGTTTATTGATTTCCACCAACCGCAGGCCAATCGGCGCGTATTCATTCAGTAGCGCTTTGATCAGCGAGGATTTGCCTGTGCCTTTGGCTCCCCACAACAGTGCGTTATTGGCGCTAAAGCCATGCACGAATTGGCGGGTATTGGCCGTTAAAGCAGCGCGTTGGGCGTCAATGCCATGCAGCTCATCCAAACGGATGGGGTGTGGGTGGCGCACGGGTTGGAAATACCCTTGGCCATTGCCCAGACCTCGCCACTGGAATGCGATACAATTTTCCCAATCGGGCGGTAGCGGCGGCGCGGGCAAGGTATGTTCCAAGCGTTCGAGCACACGCTGCAAGCGGATGAGCAGACGTTTTTTGGCGCGCATAGGCAAAGTTCCTGAAGACGGTTGCCGGAGAAAAGAGTACGCGAATGCGCTGGTTTTTTAGGCAATCGCCTTACTCGCCTTTCATAACCCAAGGCGGTGCACAAGGCACGCGCGGCGTTTTTTACCGTGCGCGCCACCACCATGTCAAGCTCTGTGCTACATCTGCAATTTTGGGCGCGACACGTAGGCAGAACCCTTCATCATTGATGTACAGTAAGCGCGCACCCAGCCAAGCCAATGGGATTAAGGCTCGGTAATCGGATTGCAATACCATGTCGTAACGTCCGCGCAACCGCCAGTAAAACCACGCACGGCGCAATCGGCAAGACGGCAAGGTGATAAAATGGGCGCGCGGCCATTGTAACCAGGCCTGGCCTGGCTCAGCCAGGTAATCGACTTGCAATTCAGGACGTTGGCGCATGGCTTGCACCAGCGCTTGCTGAATTTGCGTGGCCTGCAAATTCACCGGCCAGGGAATGAGGATACGGCGAACCGTAGGATCGAGGAAAACGGCAGCGATGTTGCGGTTGGGCTGGTATTGCGCCTCCAAACGGATGGTTTTTTTGCCCAACTGGTTGGCGTGAAAATCCACCACGGCGTCGTGGTGCAAGCGGCTTAGGTCGGCTTTGCCCAACAGCGCGTAATACACGGCTTTTTTGTAAATATAGCGGATGGCGCGTTGCAGCACGCTTGGGTCAAAACCATGGTGTTGCAAGGTAACCAGCACATTGCGGTTGTCGTAATATAACACCCAGGTAGGCACTTTGGCGGCAGCGGATAAATGCCAAATCAATGAGTTAGCGGAAACCACCACGCGCTGGCGCAGCCCGCTGGCAATGCGCAAACACCATTCCACGTCGTCGTAGTGAATGAAAAAATCACGCCATAAGCCCGCTAATTTGGCCACATCGGCACGAATTAACAAGGACGCTGCGGCTACGTAATCTACGTCCATATAGGGATGGCAATGCAGCAAATATTGCGGCAAATTGGGATCAGCGGATAATAACTCTTGCACACGCCGTCCTTGCCAGTGCGGAATGGTTTCGTGGTGGCGATTGAGGATCAACTGGCCATTGGCGCGGTTAAAAAAAGCACCCATTTCGTTGATTCTATAAGGATAATCTAGTTGCATCATGGTGGAACCAGCCACCGCGATGTCTGGCTGTGTTTCCAATACGGCCACCAATTCTGCCAGTGCGCGCCGATGCACCAGCACATCGTTGTCCAGCAGCCAAAGATATTTAAATTGGCCTTGCGCTTGCTGAAACGCCCAGTGCAAGCCGGTATTAAAACCGCCTGTACCGCCGAGATTTTCCGCATTGCGCACCACGGTTACACTGGGGTGCGCTTGCGCAATGGCTTCTACGGTGCCATCTTCGCTGGCATTGTCCACCACCAACACGGTTAGCGCGGCGTTGGGATAATCCATGTTGGCCAAAGAGGAAAGTAAGTCCAAAACATATTGTTTTTTATTCCAAGTGACAATAATCACCAGAATGGCAGGGGCAACTGGTTGGCTCATGCGCGTCCCATAAGATGATGAAATAAACTGTTTTGGCGGATAAAGCGCGCGAATTCACGGCGCAATGGCGCCGATAGCGGCTGATTGGGCACGGGCGTGAACAACGCTTCGCGCACGGCCTGCCAATACCAACCCAGTTGGCGGCTTTGTACGGCGCGGACAAGCCCAATGCACACGCGCGAAAAAATCAAATACCCCGCGCTCCACGAAGAAAAGTGGCTGCGGATAATCCAAATGGTATTGCGGGTAGGAAAATACACGCGCCGCCAAGAATGGCGGTTGGCAGGCGATTCGCGGTGTACTACCCGGCAATCGGGCAAATAATGAATGTAAAATCCTTGGCGACGCACTTGGATGGCCACTTCCAGTTCATTTTGATAAAGAAAAAACGGCTCTGGATACCAGCCTGCTTGCGCGAATACTTCACGCCGGATGGCGAAGCCGCAGCCCACAAATGCCATGGACGGCGCAATTTGTTCTGCCGCGTCGGGCAAGTGCCAGGTGGTTACCGTGCGCCCGGTCGGGGATTCAATGCGGCACGCCACCACGCCCACAGCGGGATGCGCATCTAAATACTCGATAATGCCATGCAACGTTGCGCCATCTTTGGGGTGGGAATCATCGTCTAGCACCAAAATATAACGCCCGCGCGCTTGTTTGAAACCGTGATTGTAGCCGGCAATGCCAGTGTTGTCTGGCAGTAAGATAGCTTGCATCCATCCGCGTTGCGTAGCAAGGTACTCGCCCGTGCCGTCGTGGCTGGCATTATCCACCGCAATCACTTCATAATCAGGATTGCCCGCCGTCAGTGCACGCAACGCTTCAACGGTACGTTGCGTCTCAGGTAGCCGATTGAAATTTAAGAAAACAATGCTTAATTGGGGTTGATCTTGGTGCATATTCATCCGCCTCCCCGGCGGCGCCCTGGTCGCATTTTTTCCAAATTGTGTATCATCTCTTGAAAGGCCACGTCATCTAATTGTTGTAAAGCATGTAAGCCGCTGCGGATCAATTCACTTTTATTGATGCGTATACGCAGGTCTAAGGCGCGATTGAGCAGATCATCCATTAACACTGCATCCGATTCAGGCATTGTGAAAGAATCACGGTGAATCTTTTTTTGGCCATCGTCTATATCCAGCAGCCCAGGGTTTGCTGTCGGGCCTAACAGACGGCTCAGTTGTTGCGCCAAAGCCGCTTTGGCTTCTATATCTTGATCTCGCTTGGACATGGGAATATTCATTATGCAATTTTGGGATGAAGTTATTGTAGCAAAAACCGCTGGCAAGAAGGCACACGCCACACCACGCACGGCCCACCATGTAACCGTTTGTTAAATGTTATAAAAAATTTTCTCCAGTCACGTAAATATATCGCAAAAATCATACACTGAAAAAAAACAAGCCGCAATTCTCCCAGCGTGAATAAAAAGCCAACCAGTCACTGCCATTAAGTTAGACAAAAAACACGCCCTGAAAGGGCGTAATATTTAGAGCCTTGGGCAATACTTCGACAGGCTCAGTACATCGCGCCCTGGGAAAATAGCAACCCATAACACCAAGCCCTGAAAGGGCGAAATATGAGGAAAGTCAATCTATTATTTCGCCCCTTCAGGGCTTGGTTATAAACATACCCACTACCCAGGGCGCGATGTACTGAGCCTGTCGAAGTATTGCCCTGGGCTCTAAATATTATGCCCTTTCAGGGCATCTATTTGCCAAATTGAATGGCAGTGAGCCAACCAGCGGTATTACGCAATGCGTGCTTACTGGCCAAAATGGCGCATACTCTTGTGAACCCAGTAGGGCAACGGTACGATACACGATTTGTCAGCGGAATTCCCATGCAACCCAACCTTTCTACTACACAATGTTTTCATTGTGGCCTGCCCTTGCCCAAGGGCATGGATTTTACTGTGGACATAGACGGCACGCCGCGCGCGATGTGCTGCCCCGGTTGCCAGGCTGTGGCGCAGGCCATTGTGGCGAACGGCTTGACGAATTATTACCGCTACCGCACTGAACCAGCCACCACTGGCCAGGAATTGGTGCCCAGGGCGTTGCGCGAAATGCAGGTGTATGACAACCCGCAGGTGCAAAAGCGCTTTGTGCAGCGCAGCGCGGAAAATTTAGTGGGAACCCCGTCGTTAAACGAAGTTTCGCTGATTTTGGAAGGTATTCAATGCGCGGCCTGTGTGTGGTTGAACGAACAACATCTGCGCGCACTGCCCGGCGTGGTTGAGGCGCACATCAACTTGTCCACCCAGCGCGCTCGCGTGTGTTGGGACCCCGCGCAACTGCAATTGAGTGAAATTTTGCAGGCCATCCGTGCCATTGGCTATGAAGCCCATCCTTACGACCCGGCCCGCCAACAAGAAGTGTTAGACCGCGAACGCAAGCAAAAATTGCGCGGCATCGGCGTGGCTGGCGTGTTTGGGATGCAAGTCATGATGTTCGCCACCGCGACATACGTAGGCGATGCGTATGGCATGGAACTGGAGTTCCGTGCGTTATTTTATTGGATATGTCTGCTACTCACCCTGCCAGTGCTGCTCTATTCCGCCCGCCCGTTTTTTAGCAATGCCTGGCGCGATATTCAACTGGGCCGGGCTGGCATGGACGTGCCGGTGTCTGTGGGCATTGCGCTGGCCTTTGCTGGCAGTGTCTGGGCCACAGTGCATACCACTGGCGAAGTGAACGGCGGCCATGTGTATTACGATTCCGTGGCCATGTTTGTGTTTTTATTGCTGTTAGGACGCTATTTTGAAGTCATGGCGCGCCAGCGCGGCGCACGGGTGTCGGAAAATCTAGTGCAAATGGCCCCAGCCACGGCCACGCGGCTTAGCATGGATGAAACCGGCGTGACACAGCAAGAGGACGTGCTGGTGGCGGATTTAGCGCCTGGCGATGAGGTGCTGATCCGTCCTGGCGAAGGCGTGCCTGCGGATGGCGTGGTGACCAACGGCCAGGCCAGCGTGGATGAGTCTATCCTCACCGGCGAAAGCCTGCCGCTGACCAAAATCGCGGGCGACCGCTTGACCGCAGGCGCAATCAATCTCGACAGCCCGTTGCAAATGCGCGTGGAACAAGTGGGTGAAGCCACGGTGTTGTCGCATATTTTGCGCCTGTTGGAACGTGCGCAAACCGAAAAACCCGCCATCACTCAACTGGCGGATCGCGTGGCGGGCTGGTTTGTGCTGGGCGTGCTACTGCTGGCAGCCGCAGTGGCGTGGTATTGGTGGCAACAAGATTCGCCGCAATGGCTGGCCATTACCTTGTCGGTGTTGGTAGTGACCTGCCCCTGCGCGTTGTCGCTGGCCACGCCAGCGGCGATTACTGCGGCCACCGGCACACTGACCCGCCACGGTTTAATCACCACGCGCGGCCACGCGCTGGAAACCCTGGCGCGCGCCACGCATTTTGTATTCGACAAAACCGGTACGCTCACCACCGGGCGGTTGCGTATGCATGGTTTGCCTTGGCTGGCACAAGGCCACACACCGCAAGCCGTGCTGGCCATTGCCGCCGCGTTGGAAAGCCACTCCGAACACCCCATTGCCCAGGCGCTGATTCATGCCGCTGCGGCGTTTCCGCTGCCTGCTGGGCCTGGCACGCCACAAGCGCAAAACCTGCGCAACCAGCCCGGTGCGGGGTTGCAGGGTGAAGTGGATGGCGTGACTTATTTTCTCGGCACCGATGTCTACGTGCAGCAACACACTGGCGCAATTCCCGAAGGTTTGGCAGAACCGTTGCAGCAAGCCGGGCGCACGCTGGTATTTTTAGCACAAGAAAGCACGCTGCTTGCGGTGTTTGCGCTGGAAGACGACATCCGTCCCGGCGCGCGCGCATTGGTGGCCGCGTTGCACGCCCTGGGGCGCGAAGTGTTGCTGCTCAGCGGCGACCATCCCCACAGCGTGGCCAAAATCGCAGCGGAATTGAGCATCCAAACCGTGGGCAGTCGCTTGTCGCCAGAAGATAAACTCAATTGGGTTAAGGCGTTGCAAGCCAAGGGTGCAGTGGTGGCGATGATTGGCGACGGCGTAAACGACGCGCCGGTATTGGCCGCCTCGCAAGTGTCCATTGCCATGGGCAATGGCACCCAAGCCGCCAAGGCGGGTGCGGATATGATTTTGCTCACCGAACAACTGCCCAACCTGTTGATCGGCATCCACACCGCGCGCCAAACCCTGGCCATCATCCGCCAAAACTTGCTGTGGGCCATTGGCTATAACGTGTTGGTGCTGCCGCTGGCCGCCATGGGCTACATTTTGCCGTGGATGGCGGCGATTGGCATGTCTGCCAGTTCGTTGCTGGTGGTGGTGAACGCGCTACGCTTGCAACAAACTAAAATTCAATAAAATCTATGTTAGACATTAGGATACAGCCTGCAAGCCTACATTGGGACGCAGACGGCCACCCACGTTCGCTGGCATTTGATGACATCTACTACGAAGGCAACGACGGGCTGGCCGCCAGCCGCTATGTTTTTATGCAAAGCAACCAGATACTTCCCCGTCTATTCTTGGGAAATCTGGTGATCGGCGAAATTGGATTTGGTACTGGACTGAATTTTCTGGCATTGTGGCAAGCGTGGGAACACGCGGGCGCGCCCAATGGCTTGCATTTTATTTCGCTGGAAAAATTTCCCTTACAGCACGCGGATGCCGCACGGGTGTTGGGCACATGGCCAGAATTAGCGGAGTATGCCGAGGCTTGGTTGGCCGTCTATCCGTCCTTGCGTGCAGGCTGGCACACGCGCGAATTTGCCCAAGGCCGCGTGCGCCTGGTGTTGTGGTTGGGCGACGCCAAGGACGGCCTACACGCTTGGGCCGGAGCGCAACCGCCAGCAAGCGCGTGGTTTTTAGATGGCTTTGCGCCAGCGCGCAACCCAGCGTTATGGGATCATGAATTGTGTGCGCTTATCGCTGCCAACAGCCGTATTGGCGCAACCTTCAGCACCTTCACCGCTGCGGGTCAAGCACGGCGCAACCTACAACAGGCGGGTTTTATCGTGCGCAAACAACCTGGGTTTGGCCGCAAGCGCGATATGCTGGTGGGCGAGTATAGCCCAGCACAAACCATTGCCTAAATTTTGGGCAAAAAAAACCGGAAGCATGACGAATCATGATTCCGGTTAACCCCCATGTCAAAGGAAAAAGAAAACCCCATGGCTGAAACATTCATTTTACCGAGATACGGCTAAAACGCCATGTCCCAAACCATGAACACAGTATACTGACTTCTGTGTTACATTGAAATCGACAAAAATTAAATTACTGTTGCATTGAATGCAACATGAATGCAACATAGCTCTTCAAAAATAGCCCGTTACTCGCTTTGTAACGCTGGGAAACTTTTGGTTTTTCCGAAATAAATTTTCGCATAAACAAGACAAATCAGAATGTTGCAATCGACATCCATCCATTTGTGAACTATCCGAGCTAGCCCCGTCTCCAACCTCTGCACCAATGGAATTAGGCGGGAACCCACGCCATTCGATAGAAAATTGCGATATTAGCTCTGGCCATTATTCTAAGTGGTAGTGGATTTCTAAACTAAACTCCCACTGGGTTTTTACCCATTCAGGCGGAAATGGCAATGCGCCGGAAATGGCTTGGATGGTTTGCAAGGCGCTGTCATCCAGCCATTCATGGCCCGTGCCATGCACTACGCGCGCATCTACTACCGTGCCGTCGGCTAGCAGGGTGAATGCGACTTCCACCGTGCCTTCCAGTCCCATGCGTCTGGCGCGCATGGGATATTTTTTATGCTCAGCAATCAGTTGCGTTAAACGATTGCGGTACGCTTTCTCCGCCGCGTCATCGGGCATGGCGGGGGCAGCAGGCAGAATGGGCAGCTCGGCGGGTTGCGCAGGCATGGCCACTGGCGCATCGGTTTGCATTACTGGTGGCTCGGAACGCTGGCGTGGTGGCGCTGTTTGGGCATCGGGATTGACTACGTCGGTGTTCCCGACTACGTCGGTGTTCCTGGTCGTTGGTTTGGGTTTGGGCTTGGGCTTGGGTGTGGAAGTTATTTTGGGCGCAGGCGTGGCTGGTTCTGGCATAATGGCTGGCATTGGCGCAGGTTCAGGGGTTGGCGCAGGTTCCGGCGGCGCAACGGGGGCGGGCGGCGCTGCAACTGCGACAGGTGGCAGGGGGGCAGGTTCCGCTTCAGGCGGTGCAACGGACGCGGGCGGCGGTTGAAACATGGCCAGGTTTAGAGGAATCGTCAACGGTGCGCTGGGTGGCGGTGGCGAATGCCAGAAATGTTGCGCCAGCCCCAGCAGCCCGATGTGAAATACAACTGAAAATCCCCACCCCAGGCTGAAATGTTTCACGGCGTTTGCAGGGTTTGGATGGCCACTTGTTCAAAGTGCCGGGCTTTCAACACATCCACCACCGCGATGAAATGCTCGAACGCTGCGGCTTTGTCAATGCGCAAGCGCACGGGCGTGGTATTGGCATGGCTATCCAACGCACGGCCCAGTTCAACTGCGGTCACGGCTTGCCCCTGCCAAAAAATGCGGTTCTCGGCAGTGATGGCAATTTCCAGCGGTGGCGCAGCTTCGGAGACCGCTTGGCTTTGTTGGGCTGCGGGCAATTCCACCGGAATCAGCCCTTGCGAAACAAACGTGGCCGTGGTTAGCACAATGGCCAGCAGCACCAACATGATGTCAATAAAAGGAATCATGTTAATTTGATCAAAGCGCTTCATGTTTTTTTGCCATCCCGCATGGCTTGCCAACGGGCGGTAAGCACTTCCACCCGGCGCACTAGGCCGTTATAAAATAAAATGGCGGGAATGGCGACCAGCAGCCCGGCGGCAGTGGCTTTCAGCGCCATGGCCAGGCCAAGCATGATGCCGTGCACCTCGATTTTGCCGCCTTGCCCCATGGTGTGGAAGGTCACCAGAATGCCAAGCACCGTGCCCAGTAGCCCGACATAGGGCGCATTGGCAGCGATGCTGGAAATGGTGGACAGATTGCGCGTGAGATCGATTTTCAGCAGTTCAATGTGGTCAAATTGCGCCAACACCACACGGTTCAAATATAAATGGCGCTCCACCACCAGCGCCAGCATGAGCACGCTCATGAATCCCAATGCGCCCAGCATCAGGTAATCTAAATTAACCCGTAAAAATTCCATATTTTTTTCCTTATTTTCCTTGTGTTCTTCGTGGTTTCACGCAGTTGCCTGCATGATTTTTCCTTAAAACCAGCCGTGCTGTCAACGCTGCATGGGGCAATTCGGGGCGTTTTCGCCTGGCCTTCTGTATCCATCGGTCATCTTGCAATACAATATAACCCATTATTTTTCCCTCACGCACAGGCAGAACACCATGACCGATTCTAAGGACGCATTTCCGCCACTCCCGCCCCCCGTTGACAGCGATCCCTACGCGCCGCTGCCGCCTAAACCCGGCAACCCTTGGCTAGAACGCCTGGCCAGCGCGCGCACTGGCGCGCAAACCTGGCTGGGCCAGCACGCTAGCGGTGCTGGCGGTTGGGGCACAAAACGGCTGTTGTTGGTGGTGGGCGGCATTTTTTTAGTATTTTACGCAGTGGCACTGTACTGGAGTTGCGAACCCGCCGCCTTTACCGTGATCAAGACCGCGCAAATACGCGCTGCCAAGCATGGCGTGCCTAGTGACGCCAAGTTGGTAACCGGTTATCTGACTACGGCCACACTGGTGGAAGTGACAGAAACCTTGCTGCGCAAACCGGGCGGCTATGTATCTAACGACAAAACCCCGCCGGGCGCACTGATGGACAACATGGCCAGTTGGGAATGGGGTGTATTACAACAAACGCGCGATTTTGCGCTGTCGTTGCGCAATGACATGAGCCGTTCGCAAACGCAATCCACCGAAGACCGCGATTTAATGGAAGCGCAAACCTTATTTAATTTACCCAATGATTCGTGGATGTTGCCCGCAGCGGAAAGCAATTACCGCAAAGGCATACGCTATTTGGATAATTATTTGGCGCGCTTGGCAGACAATGACCAAGCGGATGCACAATTTTTTGCGCGTGCGGATAATTTGCGCGATTGGCTGAAATTGGTGGAAAAAAAGCTGGGCAGTTTGTCGCAACGCCTCAGCGCCAGCGTGCGCCAATACCGCGTCAATACCGACTTGGCGGGCGATGCGGAGGCAGCTAAGGCCAAGGAAGGCACAGCGCAAATGGAAACCAAAACGCCGTGGCTGGAAATTGACAACGTTTTTTATGAAGCACGCGGCACGGCCTGGGCCTTGCTGCATTTGCTCAAAGCGGTGGAAGTCGATTTCGCGGGCGTGCTAGAGAAAAAAAATGCGCTGGTGAGCCTGCGCCAAATTATCCGCGAATTGGAGGCCACGCAAAAAACCGTATGGAGTCCGTTGATTTTGAATGGCGCTGAATTTGGCTTATTCGCCAATCATTGTTTGGTCATGAGTTCTTACATTTCGCGCGCCAATGCCGCGATTATTGATTTGCGCAATTTGCTGGTGCAAGGGTAATGCGCGGGCATGGAAGATAGTGCGGCCTTAAAATCCGTGGTGCAAGGCGCCTTGTTGGCGGCAGGGCGCGCGTTGACGGTGGATGAACTGGCTGAGTTGTTTTTACCACAAGAAGCGCGCGGCACGGAAGAATTGGGGCCATACCGCGAACTGCGCGAGGCCGTGCGCAAGCAAGTGCGCGCCGCATTGGCAGAATTGCGCGCGTCCTCTAGCCTGGACGCGGTGGAAGTGGTGGAAGTGGCCAGCGGCTTTCGTTATCAAATCAAACCGCCGATTGCCGAAAAAGTCAGCTATTTGTGGGATGCCCACCCGCAACGCCTAACACGCGCCATGCTGGAAACGTTGGCGCTCATTACCTACCGTCAACCCATCACGCGCGGTGAAATCGAAAATATTCGTGGCGTGAGCGTCAGCAGTCAGATTATTAAATCGTTTTTAGAATACGGCTGGATTCGCGTGGTGGGCCATAAAAATTCGCCAGGACGGCCCCAGTTGTTCGGCACCACCAAGGAATTTTTGGATATTTTTAGCCTCAAAAGTTTGGACGAACTGCCGCCCCTGGCAGAATTGCGCGATGTCGCGCAACTGCAAGCCCAGGGCTTGTTGGACTTGCCGCCCACCGAGGCGAGCACGCCGGAGCATGAACTGCCCCCGCCTTTTGCCATTGCAACACAAGGAGATAATTCTACAATGACTGCCGTGCGTTTACCCGCCGAATGGGAGCCGCAGCACGCAATATTGCTCACTTGGCCCCATGCCCACACCGATTGGGCCGAACAATTGACTGCCACCGAACAAGTGTACCTGGAGATTGCGCGCCAGGTGTGCCTGCGCCAAGATTTGGTGGTTGCCTGCCACGATGCTGCGGTGCTGGCGCAGGTGCGCACCCGCTTGGCAGAAGCGGGGATTGATTCGGCGCGTTACCGCCTGGCGATTGCGCCGTGCAACGACACTTGGGCGCGTGATCATGGCCCGATTACGGTGTTTATCCAAGAAAATGGCGCAAACCGCGCCGAGTTGCTGGATTTTCGCTTTAACGCCTGGGGCAACAAATATGCTGCAAATTTGGACGATCAAATCACCTGCACGCTGCATGAAGCGGGCGCGTTTCCTGGCCTAACGCGGCGTGCGCTGGATTTTGTGCTGGAAGGCGGCGGCATTGACAGTGATGGCCAAGGCACAGTGCTGACCACCACCTCCTGTCTGCTCGCACCCACGCGCAACCCCGGGCTGGATCGCCCGCACATTGAGCAAAAACTGCATGAATTTCTCGGTGCGCAACGGGTATTGTGGCTGACCAACGGCCAGTTGCAAGGCGATGACACGGACGGCCATATCGACACGCTGGCGCGGTTCGCGGATGCGCAAACCATTGTTTATCAAGCTTGTGATGACGAACAAGATGATTTATACGCTGTACTGCACGCCATGCGTGATGAACTGCACACCCTGCGCACCGCGCAAGGTGAACCTTACCGCTTGCTCGCCCTCCCCTGGCCGCGCGCCCAAACCAATTCACGCGGCGAACGGCTGCCTGCAACGTATGCTAATTTTTTGATTATCAATGGTGCTGTGCTCATGCCTAGCTATGGCGATCCAGCAGATGGCGCGGCAGCCGCCGTATTGCAACAGGCTTTCCCTGAGCGCGAAATCGTCCCAATTGACTGCCAAGCGCTGATTCAACAATTTGGCAGTTTACATTGCGTGACCATGCAAATTCCCGCACTCCCCATTCCATGACCACCCCAATGGATGACAGCAACTTAGAATATTGGGCAGTATTGCCAGCCGCTGGCGCGGGCCTACGCATGGGCGCGGATCGGCCCAAGCAGTATTTGCCACTGCTGGGCAAAACTGTGCTGGAACACACCTTAGCGCGCATCCAATCCGTGCCCGGCCTGACAGGTACCGTGGTGTGCCTGTCCGCGCACGACCCCTACTGGCCCGCGATCCAGCCGCAACCCAACGTGTTGCGCGCAGCGGGCGGCGCGCAACGCAGCGATTCGGTGCGCAACGGACTGCGTACCTTGCTCGATCACGGCGTGCCTGCACAAGCCTGGGTGCTCGTTCATGACGCCGCCCGCCCGTGCGTGTGGGTGGCAGACATCCAGCGCTTAATGGCGCAACTGGCGCGCCACCCCGTGGGCGGGCTGCTCGCCACGCCTGTGCGTGACACGCTAAAAAAATCCGACGCAGAACAACAAACCACCGCCACGGTGAACCGCACTGGCTTGTGGCACGCGCTCACCCCGCAAATGTTCCGCTTGGGCATTTTGCTGAACGCATTAGAACAGGCTGCCGTTCATGCCGTGGCAATCACCGATGATGCGCAAGCCATGGAGTTGCAAGGACATGCGCCCATTTTGGTGGAAGGCCGTGCGGATAATCTCAAAATCACCCACCCGCGTGACTTGCGCCTGGCGGAAATTTACCTGCGCGCCCAGGCCGAAGAATGGGAATTTCAACCGCGCAAAAATGCCCCGCAATAAAAAACACTTGCCAGGAAAAGAACTTTCCTTTACGCTACACCTGTACACGCACGCAACCGCTAAAAAGATAAGGTTGATTTGCTGTCATGGTTGGGGAAATGGACTGGCGTGGCGAAATGAACGTCCTCTGGCTGTTTCCCATTAGATTTTGTATTTATTATGTAAGGTAATTTGTTGTATGAAAATCGGTACGGTTAAGTGGTTCAATGAGACGAAAGGCTTTGGCTTTATTACCCCAGTTGATGGAAGTAAGGACGTATTTGTTCATTTCTCGACCATCAAGCAAGATGGCTTCAGAACTCTGAAGGAAGGACAAAAAGTAAAATATGAAGAAAAAGCCAGTCCCAAGGGACCGCAAACCACCCTTTGCGAACCCTGTTAATTTGATTTAGCCCACCTTTTTCGGCCTCGCCCCCAATTTTGGGCCTGGCGAGGCCGGATTCTGTAATCCCCCGTTTTATCCCATATCAAACGCTTTTTTCAGCTACTGAAAAGACGCAAACCAACGCTTGCGCCCAATTTTAATCAATAGAACAAAAGCTTGCCATCACGACC
>DYPE01000003.1:0-15419 GCA_020720085.1 Dichelobacter nodosus
AACCTAAAAAATAACTTCGTAATTCAATAAGTTAAATCCAGGACAAGTCTATTGAGTTAATTGCTCAAAATGGTGGGCAACGAAAACATGTTGTCCACCCTACCGGGCTACAAGCGATATTCCTCCAACGGTGGCCGCGCATCTGGGGGGCCACGCCTGAATAGCTGCCGACTTTCTTCAGCCAGCGTCCATTCCACCACATCCAGCGGGTCGTCGCCTTGATCAAGGCGTTTGATATATTCGTGAAAACGAAAACGGCGGTCTTTTTTCTCTTCGCCTTCTTCACGCAAACGCTTGGCTTCATGGATGGCTGCCAGAGCGTGGTTGATACGCCCGCGCAAGTCGTCGATGCGATCCTGTTTCTCGGTCAAGGCCAGAATCAAGCGGTTGAACAGGCGCGCAGTATCGTCCCATTTCTCCTGCAAAGCTCGAATCCGCCGCAAGGCCGTATCGTCGTCAACATTGCCCGCTTCGACTTCATATTCTACGAATACCCCGTGCGCGAGGACGAGGAAAACCGTCCAGTGCCGCGCCATGTCTTCTTTGCGCCAAGTATGCTTGCCATTGGCGTCTACGCCGGTGGTATCCAAATAGACCTTCACGCCACGCGGCGCGCCGTCCACCACGTCGCCGACGCGGTAATGGTACAGCACACACTCAAAGAGTTTTGTTTGTAATTCAATGGTTTGTCCTTCAATTTCGACCATGAACGAGTCAAACATGCCCATCAATCTTCCTCCGTCTACGCCAAATTAAAATCAATATCCCGCCGCCTCCACAACAAATAAATCGCCGGAATCACGAACAGCGACAACAGTGGCGCGGGGATGGGAAAGCCACATGATAAATAGGTGATTTTTTATTTAATTAGGCTGCAAATTAACCTGTTATTTGATATATCGTCCAACTTCGCTTGCGCATAACTTAGATACTTTGCCATAGTATCCGCGTTTTTAATCTACCACTACAGGAGAGTCCCCCTTGTGAACATGCCAACCCAATTATCGCGCGTTTCGATTATCCACTCCTTGCATACACGGCTTGCGCTTTTATTCGCTGTCATGGTAATTATCCCGCTGGTTGTGGCCGGTTGGGTAGCGTACCGCTACGCGCAAGACAACCTGACCACTGAGATCACCCATAAACTTGAAGCGGTACGCGACATTAAAGCGCGTGTTGTGACAAACTATTTTCAAGAACGCTTGTCTGATTTGATAGCGCTGGCGCACAACCCGCACACGTTACAAGCGTTGCGCGAGTTTCAAGACGCCCTGGCACAGGATGCAAGCGCCAACGGCAAGCCGGTGGAGGCTATCTTGGATGGCTATCGCAGCCAATATTTGGGTAAACCAAATTTACAAGATGCCAAGGACGGCTCCGCGTATAGCGCTGCGCACGCTCGCCACCATGCGGTGTTCAGCCGCTATCTGGAACACTATGGTTATTATGATCTTTTTTTGGCAGAGTCCGCGCAAGGCGCGGTAGTGTATAGCGCGTATAAAGAAAATGATTTTGGTACCAGTTTGCGTCATGGCATATATGCCAACACCAACCTGGCAGCGGCATTTACTTTCGCCCTCCAACAGCCCGATAAATTACAACTACATGATTTTGAATATTATGAGGTCTCCCAGCAACCCGCCGCATTCATCAGCGTCCCTATCTACGATGGCACAAATGTAAAAGGCGTGCTGATATTGCAACTGCCGATAGATAAAATAAATGCCATGATGCAAGAAGATTCCGGCATGGGCAAAACTGGCGAAAGCTATTTAGTCGGCGCGGACAAGCTGATGCGCTCAAGTTCACGTTTTTCCACCACCAACACCATTCTCAAACGCAACGTGGACACTGTAAGCACCCAACATGCCCTGGAAGGCAAGACCGGGGCGCTCATTACACCAGACTACCGTGGCGTACCCGTGCTATCTGCATACCGGCCCTTGCAAATTCCCGGTGTGCAGTGGGTGCTGGTAAGTGAAATTGACACTGCCGAGGCGTTCGCATCCATCCATCTCTTGCTGACCAACTTATTGGCGCTGCTGGGCGGATTTGCGGCAATGGCGGTGGTTATTGCGCTGTGGGTTGCACGCTCGATTGTCAAACCATTATTTCATGTAGCGGAAATCACTGGCCAATTGGCCCAAGGCAACCTGACGCAACGCATTGCGCTTACCCGCCGCGACGAAGTGGGGATGATGGCGCAGGCGTTGCGCATGACCATGGACAAACTGCGCACCGTGATAAACGAGATTACCTTGGCCTCTGAACAAATGGCAGGCGCGTCGGAGCAACTGAGCGCCACGGCACAAAGTTTGTCGCAAAGTAGCAACGAGCAAGCCGCCAGCCTAGAGCAAACCGCTGCCTCGGTAGAAGAAATCAACGCCACGATTCATCACAACACCGAGGACGCGGACAAGACCAACGCCGCATCACTGCGCACAGCCGACATGGCGCAACAAGGCGGCAACGCAGTGCGCGACGCGCTGGCGGCCATGCGCGAAATTGCGGAAAAAGTGGGCATTATTGAAGAAATTGCTTACCGCACCAATCTGTTAGCGCTCAACGCAGCGATTGAAGCCGCTCGCGTCGGCGAATATGGCCGAGGCTTCGCCGTAGTGGCTATGGAAGTGCGTAAATTGGCTGAACGCAGCAAAACCGCAGCGCAAGAAATCCGTAACGTAACCGCGCGCAATCTTGGTATCGCCCAAAACGCAGGCACTTTGCTGGAGGATGTTGTGCCCGCCATCCGCCAAACTGCCGAATTAGTCGCAGGCATCACCGTCGCGAGCCGCGAGCAAAGTGCGGCAATTTCGCAAATCACCATCCGCCAGTTAGAACAGACCACCCAGCAAAATGCTTCCATGTCGGAACAACTCTCCGCTTCCAGCGAGGAAATCGCCAGCCAAGCAGCGAATTTACAAAAAATGATTGCCTATTTTCGCACCAGCTAACCTTTCCATTGGAAAAGCCCATCGCTCTCGCCCTGACTGGCGCATCAGGCGCGCAATATGGCTTGCGCTTGCTAAAACAACTGCTGGTAGCGGGCAAAACCGTGTACTGCATGGTTTCCCGTCCGGCATTGGCTGTATTGCACGCGGAAACCGACTGGCGCTTGCCCGCTGCACCACGCGCCATGGAAGCAGAATTGCAACGTCGCTTCGCAGGATTGCCCGGAAGTGTGCGGGTGTTTGGCCACGAAGATTGGTTCGCACCCGTGGCCAGCGGCAGCAATCCACCCGCTGCCATGGTGGTGTGCCCATGCAGCAGCGCCACACTGGCGGCGATTGCCCATGGCACCAGCCGCTCGCTGATTGAGCGCGCGGCTGACGTGATGATTAAGGAACACAAGCCATTGATTTTAGTGCACAGAGAAACCCCGCTGTCGGTGATTCATCTGGAAAACGCCTTGCGCCTGGCGCGCTTAGGTGTGATTATTTTGCCCGCCAACCCAGGCTTTTACCAACGCCCGCAACGGATAGAGGATGTTGTGGACTTTATTGTAGCGCGCATTTTGGATCATCTTGACATTGCACACACCCTTTTGCCACGTTGGGGAGGGAAGGATAGCTAAGATTTGATTGATATTCTAGTTTATTGTCCGTCACTGGCAGTAAGTAATGGAAACTTTGCAGCGGTTATGGCTTACTGCTGGTCGTGTTACAATCGTAGTTAGTGCTGTGGATTTTCGCTTAAATTGAAAGCAGCGTGCCATGTATCGATGGGGTATCGTTCGATTGCATCTGCTTGAGTTTAACTCTATCATTTCTAATTTTTTACCTGAACCATCACCTCATGCCAATCCTTCAAGCCATTCGCGGAATGAACGATATTCTGCCCGCACAAACGTACCTCTGGCAACGCATAGAACATGCAGCGCAAGATATTTTCGCACGTTATGCCTATACGGAAATCCGTTTTCCCATTGTGGAAAAAACCGAGTTATTTTATCGGTCTATCGGTGAAGTGACCGACATTGTAGAAAAGGAAATGTACACCTTTGCCGACCGCAATGGCGATAGCTTAAGCTTGCGCCCAGAAGGCACTGCCGTCTGTGTGCGTGCTGGCGTTGAACATGGACTGCTGTACAATCAAACCCAACGGCTGTGGTACGCTGGCCCGATGTTCCGCCACGAACGCCCGCAGCAAGGGCGTTACCGCCAATTTCACCAAATCGGCGCGGAAGTGTACGGCCTGGCCGGGCCAGATATTGATGCAGAATTACTGCTGATTACTGCCCGTTTGTGGAAAACGCTGGGACTGACGCTGGAATTGCAAGTCAATTCGCTGGGCAGCACTGAGGCGCGCGCCGCATACCGCGAACAGTTGGTGACCTACTTTTCCGCACACTATAGCGAATTGGATGAGGACAGCCAGCGCCGTTTGCTGAGCAATCCGTTGCGCATTTTGGACAGTAAAAATCCGCAAATGCGCGCAGTGATTGACGATGCACCGCAATTATTGGCATATGTGGATGCAGAATCCGCTGCCCATTTTGCGGGCTTGTGCGACTTGCTAGAGCAAGCGGGAATCGCCTACACCGTCAATCCGCGCCTGGTGCGCGGGCTGGACTACTATAACCGCACCGTGTTTGAATGGGTTTCCGCTGAGTTAGGCGCACAAGGTACCGTATGCGCGGGCGGGCGTTACGACGGCCTGGTGGCACAATTGGGGGGCGCTGCCACGCCAGCCGTGGGCTTTGCCCTGGGCATGGAGCGCTTGGTGGCATTATTGGCTGCGCAAAATCCGCCCGCGCCTGTGCCGCACGGCTATTTGCTGCTGCTGGGCGACGCGGCGCAAATGCAAGGCTTGCTACTGGCGGAGCAATTGCGCGATGCATTACCGGAATTGCGGCTGCAAACCCATTGCGGTGGTGGTGGCATGAAAAATCAATTCAAAAAAGCGGATAAAAGCGGCGCGAGCTTGGCATTGATTGTGGGTGAGGAAGAAACCATAAACCAAACGGTTACGTTAAAATACTTGCGTCAGGAACGTCCACAGGAAACCCTTGCGCGCGCGCGCTTGGCAGAAGCGTTGCGTGATCGCCTTGTATTTTTTTAGACAAAATATTTCATAAGGATAAACCATGAATTTACATTTAGATACGCAAGAAGAAGAGCAGATTGAAGGGATTAAACGCTGGTGGTCAGAAAACGGCACCTCGGTGATTTGGGGATTGGCATTGGGGCTGGCGCTGTTGTCTGGCTGGAAATGGTGGCAAGCGTATACGGCCAACCAAATCAATGAAGCTTCTGGGCAGTACCAGCAAATTTTGACTGCCTATGAGCAGGGCGACAGTAAAAAGGCCGCCGAAGCGGCGCAGCAATTATTACTGAATCATCCCAATGGCTTATATGCAGAACTCACCACGCTGCTACAAGCCAGCGAAGATATTAAAAGTAAGGCGCTGGACGCCGCACGCGCACGCCTGCTTGGGGTGATGAACAACGCCAAGCAGCCTGGCTTGCGCCAATTGGCAGCCTTGCGCTTGGCCCGGCTGCAATTGGCGGCCCAGGAATATGACCAAGCCATTCACAGCGCGCAACAAGCCACACTACCGGCTTACCAATGGGCACAACAAGAAGTGTTGGGCGATGTATATCTGGCCCAGGGCAAAACGGCACAGGCACGCAGCGCGTATGAAATCGCGCTAAAAGCGCCGGATGTGCCGTCAATGCGCAAAAATGACTTGCAAGCCAAATTGGATGGCGTGGGCAGCTTGCAGCCCGCGCCCTTTGTCATTCCCACTGCCTGGCAGCCTTTGCCTGCCTTGGGCGAGCCGGGCACCACCACGCCTAGTCAAATTTCGTTGCCCGCGTTTTCTGGAGGTGCTTCATGAAATTGAAATTTGTTATCTTGCCTATTGCAGCGCTGGTGAGCGGATGCAGTCTATTTTCCAGCACGGATAAAGCCAAGCCGCCTGCGCCGCTCACTGAGTTTCAGGCGCAAGCCACGGTGCTGTCGCAATGGTCGGGCAGTGTGCCAGGATTGGACAAAAAGCCGGGTTTGAAAATCAGCCTGACTGAAAAAGACGGCAAACTGTACGCCGCTTCGCCCAATGGCGCAGTTCTGGCGTTTTCGGCCAGCGGCGCGCAGCTTTGGCGCGTGGACACGCAACACGCATTCACCACCGGCGTGGGCGTGGGCGCGGGCCTGTTATTGATTGGCACACGAGCCGGCCTGGTGGTAGCGTTCAAGGCCGAAGACGGCAGCCAACTCTGGGAAGTGCAAACTGGCGGCGAGTTGCTCGCGCCACCGCAGGCAGCAGCGGATGTCAGCGTAGCGCGCACCACCGATGGTCGCTTGCTCGGGCTGGACACGCGCACGGGCGCGCAACTGTGGACATACAACCGCAAGGAGCCGGTATTGACCTTGCGCGGCACCAGTTCTCCGCTGCGCGTATCTGACGTAGTGCTGGCGGGATTTGACAATGGCCGTCTGGCTGGGCTGGAAGCCACCACGGGCAAATTGTTATGGGAAATCCCAGTGGCGCAATCCAGCGGGCGCTCCGATTTAGAACGCATGGTGGACATTGACGCAGATTTGGAATTGCTGGGTACCACGCTGTACGCCACTGCGTACCAAGGCCGCACCGTGGCGGTGGACTTGCGCGCTGGCAAAATGCAATGGGAGCGTCAGACTTCTTCGTTTCAAGGCTTTGCCGTGGACGACAACGCACTTTATTTGAGCCAGGCCGACAGTACGGTGGTCGCGCTGGATCGCGCCAGTGGTGCGCCGCTGTGGACGCAAGATAAGCTGGAAAACCGCCAAATCACTGCACCTGCGCTGGTAGACAATTACCTTGCAGTAGGTGATATGGAGGGCTATGTACATGTGCTCGACCGCAGCAACGGCCAGTTCGTTGCCCGCTACGCGCTGGGAAGATCGCCTATTGTAGCCAGGCCCTTGGCAGCCAATGGCCAACTGTATGTCATCAACACAGCGGGCGCAATTTCTGCGCTTAAGCTGGAAGGCGCGCGGTAACGCACCATGGCAACCCATGACAACCGATAACGCACTGCCAGTAATTGCAATTGTGGGCCGCCCCAATGTGGGCAAGTCCACGTTATTCAACGCGCTGACACGCGGCAACAGCGCGTTGGTGGCCGAACATTCCGGCATGACCCGCGACCGCCAGTTCGGCGCAGGTCGAGTTGGGCCACGCCCGTACATTTTAATCGACACTGGCGGCCTCAGCGGCGGCGAGGACGATTTGGCAGAGCTAATCAGCAAACAAGCTTTGCTGGCCGTGCGCCAGGCAGACGAAGTGATTTTTCTGGCCGATGGTTTGGAAGGGCTGACCGGCTTGGACGAACAGATCGTGCAGCAATTGCGCGGGTTCAATTTGCCCATTCATCTGGTGATCAACAAAGCCGAAAACCGCGCGCCAGAATTGATTGCAGCGGAATTTCAATCGCTAGGATTCGCGCAGTGCCACACCATTTCCGCAGTGCACCGGCGTGGCGTGACCAAGTTGATGGATCATGTGCTGGCCGCCCATCCCGCGCCAGAATCCACCGCGCCATTGCAAACCGAACCCAAAAGCATCCGCGTCGCGCTGATTGGTCGACCCAACGTGGGCAAATCCACCCTAATCAACCGCATTCTTGGCGAAGAACGCCAAGTGACCAGCGAAATTCCCGGCACCACCCGCGATAGCATTGCCGCGCCTTTCACCCGCGATGGCCAAGCCTACACGTTGGTGGACACAGCGGGCATCCGCCGCCGTGGCAAAGTATATGAACACATTGAAAAACTGAGCGTCATTAAATCCTTGCAAGCCATTGAAGACGCGCATGTGGTGCTGCTGTTGTTCGATGCACGCGAAGGCATTACGGATCAGGACAGCCATTTGCTCGGCCATGTGTTGGAAAGTGGGCGTGCGCTGGTGGTGGCGATAAATAAGTGGGATGGCATGACGCCAGAGCAAAAGGAATACACCCGCACCACGCTGCAACGCAAGCTGCACTTCCTGGATTTTGTTAAGCTGCATTTCATTTCTGCGTTACACGGCACGGGCGTGGGCAATCTATTCGCCTCGTTACGCCAATGCCACCGCGCCGCCTACTTGCAAGTGCCCACCCCGCGCCTGAACGACTGGCTGCAACAAGCCTTGCAAGAACACAGCCCGCCCCTGGTGCATGGCCGCCGCATTAAACTGCGCTACATGCACCAAGGCGGCCAAAATCCGCCCTGTTTTATATTGCACGGCAACCAGGCCGAATCCTTGCCGGATAGCTATCAGCGCTATTTAACCAACCGCTTGCGCCAAGCTTTTGGCCTCTACGGCACACCCATACGGCTGGAAATGCGCACCAGCGACAATCCCTACAAAAACCGCGTCAATAAACTCACACCGCGCCAAATTCATAAACGCAAGCGGATGATGCAACACGTAAAAGGCAATTAGCATGGTTTCTTCCTCGCCCTTTCTCCTGCCGCAAGACGGCGGCAGCGAAGCCGTCTACCAACACTGGCGCGCGCATAAACTGGCCAATTACCCAAGCCAAGCGCAAGCATTATTCGTGGAAATCCACGATCCAGCCGCACTCAGCGCCAACGAGCGCGCGGCCTTGCTAGAACGTTGCCAGGCCGCCAACATGGCGTTGTACCGCATCACTGGCGCACGCCATGCCGACAAAAATGCCATCGCCGCACTGGGCCGCCAACTGGGCCTGCACCGGCTGGACAGCAATCCATACGCCGATGAAGACAGCATCACCTCCCTGCAAGTCAGCCACGATAACGGCGCGCGCGCCAGTTATATTCCCTACACCGACCGGCCTATCCATTGGCACACCGACGGCTATTACAACCCGCCGCAACGCAATATTCTCGGCATGGTGCTGCATTGCGCGCGCAACGCGCCGGTGGGCGGCGGCAACGCGCTGCTCGACCACGACATTGCCTACATTCAATTGCGCGACCAAAATCCCGAGTTTATCGCCGCCTTGCAACATCCCCACGCCATGACCATTCCGCCCAACGAAAATACTGCTGAACCCGCCCAAGGCGCGTTGCGCACCGAGCAAACTGGCCCAGTATTTTCCACCACCGCCCAAGGCGCGTTGCACATGCGTTACACCAAACGCAAACGCAATATCCACTGGTTACCCGCCGTACACCACGCTGTGCAAGCGCTGGAAGCGCTGCTGGACGATGTAACCAATCCCTACGTGTTTCGCTATAAATTGCAAACCGACGAAGGCGTGGTATGCAATAACGTGCTGCACGACCGCGAAGGTTTTGAAGATGCCCCCGCAGCTCCGCGCCTGCTCTTTCGCGCCCGCTATTATGATCGTATAGGTTGATTACAATTATCTATTATCAATCAATGTGTTATGATTAAAATTCGGCAGTTTGTGAAATGTCCGGGTTAGGGCAGAGCAATCTGCCCCAGGTTGTTTTCCCCGTGTGCGGACTCCCCTCCCCCCTGTTTCCAAGCTCGTAATTTGCGGTAGATGGTGGACGCATTCACTTCCAACAACACGGCTGCTTTGGCAACATCGCCATTACAACGTTGAATTGCATGTAAAATCGCGGTTTTTTCCATTTTCCACAACGGCAGGATGTCCTTCGTTTCAGCTTCCGCACGGTTGGTATGGATTACGTTCGCAACCGCTTGGCGCGGTTCATATTCCTGATGCATGACTTGGGCAGGAAACGCATGGGATGCGACATCGGTCAGCGGTGTCAGCGGATCGGGCAACATGGCAGGCGTCACGAATTCGCCGTTATGCAATACCACCACGTTGTGAATGACGTTTTGTAGTTGGCGCACATTGCCGGGCCAATGGTAGGTTTTCAACACCTGCTCGGTAGCCGGTGCGAAGCCACGGAATTCCTTGCCTTCCTCGCGCGCAAAGCGGGTGAGAAAATGACGTGCAATCAACAAAATATCGCCATTGCGCCGACGTAATGGCGGCAATTGGATAGGCACTACGCTGAGGCGGTAAAACAAATCTTCGCGAAAGCGCCCGCTGGTGATGGCGGCTTGAATGTTATGGTTGGTGGCGCAGATAAAGCGCACATCCACTTGTTCTTCCTTATTGCCGCCCACTTTTTTCAGCACACTGGTCTGAATGAAACGCAGCAATTTGGTTTGCGCGTCTGGGTTCATGTCGCCAATTTCGTCTAAAAACAGCGTGCCCGTATGCGCCCGTGCGGCAGCGCCTTCGCGGTCAGCAATCGCGCCAGTGAACGCGCCTTTGACATGACCAAACAATTCGCTTTCAAATAAATCATGCGGAATGGCAGCGCAGTTAATAGCAATAAAGGGATTTTCGCTACGTTTACTTTGTTTATAAATGGCTTGCGCGCACAACTCTTTGCCAGTGCCGCTTTCGCCCGTAATAAATACAGGCGCTTTACTCGTGGCCACGTTGTCAATAATGCGGTAAATGGTCTGCATGGGCAGGGAACCGCCAATAAAATCAAAATATTCCTGCCGGTCTAAATTGCATTCATACAGTGCTTTGATACGTTCCAGGCGCTGGTGTTCTAGCGTGTTGCGCAAGGTAATCAGCAACCGTTCGGGCTGAAATGGCTTTTCTAAAAAATCTCTGGCTTCCAGGCGCATGGCCTCGCTCACGTTTTGCGCCGAGGCATATGCGGTAAGCACAATAACCGCCACTTTGATTTGCTGGCTGCGCAAGTATTCCAAGATTTCAAACCCGGTGGTGTCCGGTAAGTGCAAATCGAGCAAAATTACATCTAACTGATTTTGTTTGATAAATTCCAGTGCTTCACTGCCTGTTTTCACGTGCGTGAGTTGGTAGGTTTCATTTTTCAGGCAAGCTTTAACCAGCAACGCAGCAGCGTCAGAATCTTCCACTAATAAAATTTGGAATGGCTCGGTGATGGTGGACATGGATGGATCATCTCTTCAAAAATAATTTGCGCCAAATATAGATGGCTAACTACAGCAAGTAGCGTTCCATGCCTGCACACCACACCGCTGACGCGGCGATTGCCTAATCCCCCTTTAACCTCCAACTCATGCCAATATCCTACGCTTCCACGCTGAAATCATCGCCCCGCCAATGGTGGTAGGCACGCAAATCCGCTTCCCGCACGCGGCTGAGGGCTTGCGGCGGCAACATGGACAGCAGTTCCCAAGCCAAATCCAAGGTTTCGCTTATGCTACGCTCCAACGCTTCGCCCTGCCCAATGAACTGTTGTTCCAACGCTTGTGCAAATTCTAAGTGGCGTTGATCCAAGCCCGACAGTTCGTCCGCGCCGATAATCGAGGCCAAGTTGCGCGCTTCCAGCGCTTGTGCGTAGGAAGCGTACAACTGGTTGGCCACGCGCGGGTGATCCTCGCGGGTGTATTCCTTGCCAATGCCGTCTTTCATCAGCCGCGAGAGCGACGGCGGAATGTTGACCGGCGGATATACGCCCCGGTTGTGCAATTCGCGGCTCAGCACGATTTGGCCCTCAGTGATGTAGCCCGTGAGATCAGAAATGGGGTGGGTGATGTCATCGCTGGGCATACTCAGCACCGGCACCATGGTGATGGATCCGCTGCGGTTGTGGATGCGGCCTGCACGCTCATAAATTTCTGCCAAATCCGAATACAAATAGCCAGGATAGCCTTTGCGCGACGGCACGTCGCCCTTAGCGGTGGCCACTTCGCGCAAGGCTTCGGCGTAATGCGTCATGTCGGTGATCACCACCAACACATGGCGGTCGGTTTCATATGCCAAGTATTCCGCCGCTGTAAGCGCGCAGCGCGGCAGAATCAACCGTTCCATGGGCGGATCGCCAGCCAGATTGACGAACATCACCACATTGCCCAGCACGCCGCTGGCCTCGAATTCTTCTTGAAAAAACCGTGCGTCCGTGTGGGATACGCCCATAGCCGCGAACACCACAGCAAAATGGCTTTCTTGGCCTGGCAGCTTGGCTTGACGCACAATTTGCGCGGCAAGGCGGTTGTGCGGCAGGCCGGAGCCAGAAAAAATCGGCAATTTTTGGCCGCGCACCAGCGAATTCAGGCCATCAATGGCGGAAATGCCTGTTTGAATAAATTCACGCGGATAGGCGCGTGCGGCTGGATTCATTGGCGCACCGTTGACATCGCGGCGCAAGGTTGTAATCAACGGCGGGCGGCCATCACGCGGCTGACCTATGCCATTGAAAACTCGGCCTAACAGCTCTGGCGACAGCGGCAATTCAAATGGCACGCCCCAAAATTGCGTCCAAGTTTCGTCCAACGCCAAGCCTTCGGTGCCCTCAAATACTTGTGCCAGCACCACAGAGTCTGAGGTGCGAATGACTTGGCCATTGCGCTCTTGTCCACTGGGATCGCGGATGGTCACGCGGCTGCCAAACGCCACGCCAGGAATGTCTTGTAAAAATAATAAGGCACCGCGCGCGGCAGAGGCCATGCGATATTCTTTGCGCACCATACGGCATTTTACCTAGGGTTGTTAAAAAAATTTGTATGAATCCATCGCGGAGGCATGCAGTCAGGATACACCAAGATTTTATACCGGTGTGTTGCCATTTCATAGCACACTTAACGCTGGGAGGTCAAGATAAAAATTATCACAAATCAACTGATTACCGCTAAGTTGAGAGGATTGGGTTAGGTCTACGCTTGCTTGGCCTGGATTTCAGTAGCATAAAATCCTACCCCGATTTTAAGCAGCGATGTAACTACCAGGCTATTGCGGCGTGAAAGTTTCCGAAGTAGTGTACTTTGTTGAGCAGTGATAAAATAGTTGCCCAACACGATTAATATGCGCTATTAAATCAGGGTTGCTAATTAGATTGTAAAGTGACAGGTCTAGTTTATAAGGCAATAACAAATTATCTATGTCTGTCGCTATTTTGACTAAATGACTATAATTTAGCAGGTGACCTTTTAATGTTAAATCAATATCAGAGCCTTGATGATAATTACCCTTAGCGCGTGAACCATACAGGATAGCACATTCAATAGCGGGATACTTTGCAAAAACAGAGTTGATTTTTTCGATAGTTTCTTGTTTAAGTCCAAAACGCAATGCTGAGTTTTCAGTCAACATTGTATAATTCCTGCATTCTATTTTGTAATGCAATAAACAAAGGATAGTACAGTTCTATTATTCTTTGCGCAATAACATTGGCTATTTCTTCATTATAGGTATGAGAAGATTGATTGCGACTTGTAATCATATCCATCCATGTTTCACCATCAGTCAACAAATTCTTATTAAATGCTTCACGAGTTGCATCACGCGAACCCATGATGGATATTTTTCCTTGGTATTCAAAAAAATCTTTCAATACATTCCATGCCAATTCATGACAATATTCAAATGCTTGAATGACTCCTTGCTTTTCCAGGTCGGATAAAGGACGTTGTAGATTAAGCTCTACTGCTTTGCTTAATTGTAATAATGCTTTTTTATAATTGGAAAAACGTTGTTTCCAGCGAATATCTGTCGTATTCATAATATTTTTGTAAAGTAAAGATGAAAATGACATCCGCGAGTATGTGAACCGACGCAAAAACCAGCAGATCGACCCGCTGCGCAGACGGGCGAGGCTGCCGGGTTAATGAGAAGTTACTTGTTGCCAGTGGAATCTAGCCAAGTCAAATCCCGCACTGCACCACGCGCCGCGCTGGTGGTGAACGCGGCATAGGCGCGCAGCGCAGCAGACACTGCACGCTGGCGTTGCGCGGGCCGGAAACCGTGGCCTGCCTCGCGCGCAGCACGGCGTTGCGCCAACACCGCATCGGCCACAGCCAAATGAATGCGGCGGTTGGGAATGTCGATTTCAATCGGATCGCCGTTTTCAATCAGCGCGATGGCACCGCCAGCAGCGGCTTCTGGTGAAACATGGCCAATGGATAAACCCGAAGTGCCACCGGAAAAACGGCCATCCGTGACCAGTGCGCATAATTTGCCCAGCCCTTTGGATTTGAGGTAGCTGGTGGGATACAGCATTTCCTGCATTCCTGGCCCGCCTTTGGGGCCTTCGTAGCGGATGATCACCACTTCACCCGCTTGTACGCTGCCATTGAGAATGCCTGCCACCGCGTCTTCCTGGCTTTCGTACACGCGCGCCAGGCCGGTGAAGGTTAAATTGCTGGCATCCACGCCCGCAGTTTTTACGATGCAGCCGTCTTCGGCAAGATTGCCGTACAGCACGGCCAAACCGCCATCTTGGCTGTACGCATGAGTTTGTGCGCGGATGCAGCCGTGCTGGCGGTCTAAATCCAAACTATCCCATTGATTATTTTGGCTGAACGCATCCACGCTGGGTTGATTGCCTGGTGCAGCGGCAAACAGCGGTTTGGCGTCGTCATTGCGCATCACATCCCAGCGCGCCAGTGCATCGGCCAGCGTGCGGCTGTGTACGGTACTGGCTTCACGCAGCAAACCCGCGCGGGCTAATTCAGCCAAAATGGCGGGAATGCCGCCCGCGCGGTGCACGTCTTCAATGTGGTAATCCGGCGTGGACGGCGAAACTTTGCATAAATTCGGCACTTGGCGCGACAAGCGGTCAATATCGCGCATGGTGAAATCCACGCCCGCTTCCTGTGCCGCAGCCAGCAAGTGCAACACGGTGTTGGTAGAGCCGCCCATGGCAATGTCCAGCGCCATGGCATTTTCAAATGCGGCAAACGTGGCGATGGAACGCGGCAACACGCTGGCATCGTTCTGTTGGTAATAACGTTGGCACAGTTCAACAATCAAGCGCCCAGCCTGCACAAATAACTCGCGGCGCAGGGCATGGGTGGCGAGCAATGTGCCATTGCCAGGCAGGGAAAATCCTAAGGCTTCTGTCAAGCAATTCATGGAATTGGCAGTGAACATGCCCGAACACGAGCCGCAGGTGGGGCAGGCGGCACGTTCCACCGCCAGCGAGTCGGCATCGCTTACCGCTGGGTTGGCGGCCATGACCATGGAATCGACCAAATCGAGACGCATGGCCTTACCATTTACATGGGTTTTGCCCGATTCCATGGGGCCGCCAGAGACAAATACCGCCGGAATGTTCAACCGCAACGCGGCCATCAACATGCCGGGCGTGATTTTGTCGCAATTGGAAATGCACACCAGCGCGTCTGCGCAGTGGGCGTTGACCATGTATTCCACGGAATCGGCTATCAATTCCCGCGACGGCAAGCTATACAACATGCCGCCATGGCCCATGGCAATGCCATCATCAATGGCGATGGTGTTAAATTCCTTGGCCACGCCCCCAGCCTGCTCAATTTCGCGCGCCACCAGTTGGCCCAAATCTTTCAAATGCACATGGCCAGGCACAAATTGGGTAAAGGAATTGACCACCGCAATGATGGGCTTTGTGCCAAAATCGCTTTCCTGCATCCCTGTGGCGCGCCATAACGCGCGTGCCCCCGCCATGTTGCGGCCTTGCGTGGTGGTATTGGAACGGTATTGAGGCATGTGTACATTCTCCTT
>DYPE01000003.1:15519-64100 GCA_020720085.1 Dichelobacter nodosus
AGGCCCACAGTCAGCGCCACGCCAATCGCGCCAATTAAGCTGAGAATCGGCGTGCCCAGCGCCAGGGTGAGCACCAATGCACCAATTGCTTCGCTGGGCAAATACAGCAATACGCCCAGCAATGGCGCGGCAATTATCAACGGCAGGCCGGTGACCAGCCAATGCGCCAACACTTTGGCCAGCACCAGCAACGACAATGGGTGATGGCTGAGCGCCATTTGTTCCAACGCGCCATCGCTAAAATCCGAACGAAACATGGTTTCCAGCGACAGCATGGCCGCCAGCAGGGCGGCCACCCAGATTACGCCAGGGGCCAGCAATTGCAGGGTTTGGGGCTGCGGGCCAATGCCCAGCGGAAATAAACTGACCACAATCACGAAAAAAATCAAAGGATTGATTAATTCGGCGCGATGGCGGTAGGCCAATGTCAAATCGCGGCGTAAAATAATAAAAAAAGCGTGCATACTGTTCCTGTCCGTCTACAAAAGCGTGCAACCCGCGCGGAAAAATGCGAATATCTTACCGCAATTGGCTGGACGCCTCTCATTATTTTTATAGGAATTTGTCGGCATGGATGAAAAATCATGAATTCTCCCACTGAGTTGGAGCGTGTATTAGAATTAGGGCCGCACGCGCCGCGCCGGGGCTGGCTGCGTTTTACGTTGCTGTTGACTACGCTCATTGCGGTGGCAACCTTCGCGCTGGTGCGCTACACGCCGGAAAACCTTGGCCCGCGCTTCAAAACTGCCACCGCCGCACGTGGCAATTTGACCGTGTTGGTAACCGCCACTGGCGCGTTGCAGCCGCGCACGCAAGTTGATGTAGGCACAGAAGTTTCTGGCACGGTAGCCGAAGTGTTGGCCGATTACAATGGCCAGGTGCAAGCTGGCCAAACGCTGGCGCGGCTGGATACCACCAAGTTGGAAGCGCAAGCCGCGCAATCGCGCGCCAGCTTGGCCTTAAACGAGGCTAGGCTGCAAGATGCCCAGGCCGCTTTGCAGGAAGCGCGCAATACCTTGACGCGCTACCGCGAAATGCGCAAGCAAAGCCAAAATAGCTTGCCCTCGGAGCAGGACTTGGACGCGGCGGATGCCAAATTCAAACGCGCCCAGGCCAGCGAAGCCATCGCACACGCCCAAATCGCTGAAGCACGTGCCAAACTGCAATTGGATGAAACCAACCTAGCCAAAGCAGTGATCCGCGCGCCGATTTCCGGCGTGGTGCTGGCGCGCTTGGTGGAGCCAGGGCAAACCGTGGCAGCCTCATTGCAAGCGCCGGTGTTGTTCCGCTTGGCAGAAGATTTAGCGCGCATGGAATTGCAAGTGGACGTGGATGAGGCTGACGTGGGCCAGACGCAAGCAGGCCAGGAAGCCACATTCAGCGTGGATGCCTATCCAGACCGCAAGTTTCAAGCGCGCGTCACACAAGTGCGTTACGCGCCGCAAAGCGTGAACAACGTGGTCACTTACAAAGCGTTGCTGGCGGTGGACAACGCCGATTTAGCGCTACGTCCAGGCATGACAGCCACTGCCGACATCATGGTGCGCCAAATTGAACATGCTTTGCTGGTACCCAACGCGGCGTTGCGGTTTATTCCGCCCACCACCACCGCCAAAGTCGAACAACGCGATTTTCTATCCATGTTATTGTCACGCCGTCCCCCCAACCGTCCAAACCGCGCTGATAGCGCGGCAAAAAACAACGCGCAACGGGTATGGGTACTGGGTGGAGACGGCCAACCCAAGGAAATTGCAGTCAAACTGGGGGCCAGTGATGGACGGATGAGCGAGATAATCAGCGGCGAGCTGACAGAAGGCGCGCAAATCTTGTTGGAAACGCTGAAAAATCCCTCATGAACGCACTCATTGCCTTGCGCGATTTGCGCAAAACCTATGGCCGGGGCGAAGCTGCCATGCAAGCCTTGCGCGGTGTGGATTTAGAAATTCGCCCGGGCGAATTTGTGGCAGTCATGGGGCCTAGCGGTTGCGGCAAATCCACTTGCATGAACATTCTCGGCTGCCTAGATACGCCCACCAGCGGCGCTTATTATTTTCAAGGTGTGGAAGTGGGCGGCCTTAGCCGCGACCAACGCGCCCGCTTGCGCCGCCATTATCTTGGCTTTGTTTTTCAGGGCTTTAACTTGCTGCATCGCACCTCAGCGCTGGAAAATGTCGAATTGCCGCTGATTTACCGGGGAATGCCCGCCAGCACGCGCCACCACAAAGCGCGCGAGGCGCTGGCAGTGGTTGGTTTGCATGGCTGGGAACGCCATACGCCAGCGGAATTGTCCGGCGGTCAGCAACAGCGCGTGGCCATTGCCCGTGCCATTGTTACTGAGCCGAGTGTACTGCTCGCCGATGAACCCACTGGCAATCTGGATTCGGCGCGCAGTAAAGAAATCATGGAGTTGCTGTGCCGTTTTAACCGCGAGCACGGCTTGACCATCGTCATGGTCACCCATGAGCCAGACATGGCGGCCTATGCGGGGCGCACCGTGCACTTTAAGGATGGCGTGGTGGAAAGAGACAGCCAGGTGGTTCCATGACCTTGTATATGAATTTATAACGGTGACTCGTTGCAATATAATCCCTTGACTGTTCAAGTACATCCATCTACCCCCCTCCCGATAGACGCGGTTCTCCCCGAACTGCGCGCGCAACTTTCCAGTCATTCCAATGTGGTACTGCAAGCCCCGCCTGGCGCGGGCAAAACCACCCGTGTGCCGCCAGCCCTGCTCGGCGAGGACTGGCTGGCTGGGCAAACCATTCTGATGCTCGAACCGCGCCGCCTGGCCGCGCGGGCCGCTTGTGCGCGCATGGCGGCTGAACGCGGCGAAGCGGTCGGCGAGACCATAGGCTACCGCATCCGTTTTGATACCCAGATTTCCGCCCGCACCCGCATCGAAGTCCTGACCGAGGGCATCCTCACCCGCCGCTTGCAGCAAGACCCCGGCCTGGAAGGCGTGGGCCTGGTGATTTTCGACGAATACCACGAGCGCAGTTTACACGCCGATCTGGCCCTGGCGCTGTGTCTGGACGCGCAGGCGGGCTTGCGCGAGGATTTGAAGATTTTAGTCATGTCGGCCACCCTGGACGGCGCGGCGGTCTCCCGCACCCTGAGCTTGTCGAAGGGCGCGCCCATCGTGCGCAGCGAAGGCCGTGCCTGGCCGGTGGAAATCCGCTATCAGCCGGTGGCAGACGAGAAAAAAATCGCTGATAACCTGAGCCAGGCGGTGCTGAAAATCCTGTTGCAAACGCAGGGCGACGTGCTGGCTTTTCTGCCCGGCACCGGCGAAATCCGCCGCGTGATGCAAAACCTGCAAGCTGGAGGATTGCCGCCTGAGTTGGATTTGGTGCCGCTGTACGGGGATTTGTCCAAACCGGATCAGGATCACGCCATTCGCCCCGCGCCCTTGGGCCGCAGAAAACTGGTGCTGTCAACCCCGATTGCCGAGACCAGCCTGACTATCGAAGGGGTCAGCGTGGTGGTGGACAGCGGTTGGCAGCGGCGACCCGCGTTCGATCCGCGCTCCGGCCTGAGCAAGCTGGTATTGCAGCGGATTTCGCAAGCCTCGGCGGATCAGCGCGCAGGCCGCGCCGGACGCCTGGGGCCGGGGCAGTGTTTCAGATTGTGGAGCCAGCAACTCAATTTGCGTCCGCACACCTTGCCGGAAATTCTCGACGCTGATCTGGCACCGCTGGCCCTGGAACTGGCGGCCTGGGGCGTGGCGGATCCGCTCGCCCTGGTTTGGTTCGATCCGCCGCCGTCTGGCGCGCTGGCTCAGGCCAGGGCGTTGTTGCGCGCGCTGGACGCGCTGGACGATCAAGGCCGCATCACCGAACTGGGCCGACGCATGGCAGCCTGGCCGGTGCATCCGCGTTTGGCCCATCTGTTATGCCGGGCGGAGGCGTTCGGCTGGCAGGATTTGGCCTGTGACTTGGCCGCGCTGTTGTCTGAACGCGACATTTTGCGTGGAGCAAAAGAAGCTGATTTGGAGTTGCGTTGGCGGGTATTGCGCGAGTGCCGGGCGCAAAAACCTGGCAGGTCTGACGTGGAGGCTTGCGCCCAAGTGGTGAAACTCAGCCGGGAGTTGCGGCGGCGTTGCGGAAAAAACACGCAGAATCAAACCGCCGAAAATCTTGGCATCCTCCTCGCCTTTGCCTATCCCGACCGTATTGCCCAGCGGCGCGGCCCTTCGGCTGCTTCGACAGGCTCAGCAACCGCAGCCATTGCTTACCGCTTGTCCAACGGACGAGGCGCGGCGTTGCCCGCTGGCGATCCACTGGGCAAAGAAGAGTGGCTGGTGGTGGCGGATTTAGACGCAGGCGAACGCGAGGCGCGGATTTATTTGGCAGCCAGTGTGCGCTTGGCAGATTTGCGTGAATACCTGGCCGCCGACCTCCGTTGGGAAACCGTGGTGGCCTGGGAAAACGGCGCAGTAGCCGCGCGGCGCGAGGAAAAACTCGGCGCGCTTGTCCTGTCCAGCGAAAACCTCCAGTCCGTGCCGGAAGACGCGCGATTGACGACGCTAATCCAGGGCATCCGTCAGGCTGGCTTGCAGACTTTGCCGTGGACGCCGACCACGCGGCAGTGGCAGGCCAGGGTCGAGTGTTTGCGCCAATGGTTGCCAGAAGACGGCTGGCCGACAGTGAACGACGCGCATCTGTTGGACACACTGGAGGACTGGCTCGGGCCATATCTGGATAAAGTCAACCGTCTCAGCCACTTGCTACAACTGGATTTATCCGTAATTCTGCAAAGCCTGCTGGATTGGCCGCAACAGCAAGCGCTGGCGCAGGAAGCGCCGACCCATCTGACAGTGCCCAGCGGCTCGCAAATCCGCCTGGAATATGCGCCGGACGCCAGCCCACCAGTGTTGGCGGTGCGGCTTCAGGAAATGTTCGGACTGGCTGATACGCCAACTGTAGCAAAGGGCCGGGTCAACATCCTGCTGCATCTACTCTCGCCAGCCCAGCGTCCAATACAAGTGACCCAAGATTTAAAAAATTTCTGGGCGCGGACGTATCAAGAGGTCAAAAAAGAACTCAAAGGCCGCTATCCCAAGCATTACTGGCCCGACGATCCGTGGCAAGCCGTGGCAACACGGCGGATTAGGCCGAGAGAGAGTTGATTGGCGCACGCAATTGATTTCTTTGCCGTACAGCTTCAAATAAAAAAATACCCGTGGCAACAGAAACATTTAGGCTTTCTACTTGCCCATTCATTGGAATGGCAGCAAGGTATGTACAATGTTCGCGGGTAGATTTTCTCAGCCCTTTCTCTTCCCCTCCCATCACCACAACCAAAGGCTGGGCTAGAGGAACTTCATACAAGCGTTTTTCCGCAGTTCCGTCGGCCCCCACCACAATAAAGCCTCGCTCTAGAAAAGCTTCCAATACACGATTTATATTAACCGCTTGAGCTATCGACAAGGTTTCTGCCGCACCGCAGGCAATTTTACGAACAGTAGGTGTAACCTCCACGCTACGGTGGCGCGTTAAAACGACTAAATTAACGCCGGCTGCATCCGCGCTACGTAAGCAAGCCCCTAAATTATGAGGGTCCTGTATTTCTTCTAATACAAGAATTAATGGCGGGGGAGTAAGGGATTCGATTAAATCTGGAATATTACTGTCACCCATCATAGATAGCTGCGATTGTTTTTTACAACGTGCAGCGATACCCTGGTGTTGGCGACTTCCAGTAAGGTTATCAAGCGTCTTGCGAGGAACACAATGAATAGGAATGGCATGACGCTGCGCTATATCAAGAATAGGATCAATTTTTTTATCTTGGCGTCCATCTAACCGCCAAATCTCTAGTACTATGGGTAATTGATGTTCTAACAATTTTAGTGTGGAATGCACCCCAAAAATAAACTCGCTGGCCATATCAGCATGACCAACAGCTTATTGCATAATAAAAATACATGCTTGCATCAGCCAACTGGGGAATAGCCCTAGCAATAATATTGTAATTGCATTAATGCTAATTGCTGTATTAAAGTCCTGACTGGTATTGATTTCTATATTGCGTCCCGGCTTATCAAAATACATTAACTTAATTACACGCAAATAATAAAATGCGCCAATAACAGAAAAAATAACAGCATATACCGCCAACCATATATATCCTGCCTGTACCACTTGCAACAAAACAGACCATTTAGCCCAAAATCCTAATAAAGGAGGAACACCGGCCATTGATAACATAACAATGAGCATAATAAACGCCTGCCAAGAATTTTTCTCGTTTAATCCCTTATAGTCTTCTAATTGATCTGCCTCAAAATTTGCCTGACTGAGCAATAAGATTATACCAAAACTACCCAACCCCATTAACACATAAGAAGAAATGTAGAATAATGATGCGGAATAGCCAGATACATTTCCTGTTAAAACACCCAATAACAAAAATCCAACATGAGATATTGCTGAATAGGCGAGCATCCTTTTTATATTAGTCTGTGCAATTGCAACAGTATTGCCAAAACCAATTGATAAAACTGCTAAAAAAATTAGCATTTCACTCCAGTCAGCCTGCATTGGTTGCAATCCATCCACCAATAAACGCATCATCATTGCAAACGCAGCAAGTTTAGGCGCTGTACTAATAAATAAGCCGATGGGCGTTACAGAACCCTGATAAACATCAGGAACCCAAGCGTGGAATGGTACGGCACCAAGCTTAAATGCAATGCCTGTAACAATGAAAACCATTCCAACAACAACAAGAGTTTTATCGCCTTGCAATTCACTCGTTACTTTATGGATGACTTCTAAAGATAGAGAACCTGTAGCTCCATATATCATTGACATTCCATATAGCAATAATCCTGATGCCAAAGCACCAAGTACAAAATATTTCATAGCTGCTTCGGAAGCTTGGCCTGATTTCCTTTGGAAAGCGACTAAACCATATAAAGAGAGCGATAATAATTCTAATCCTAAATATATAGTAATAAAATGCATCGCGGAAGTCATTATTAACATTCCCGCAACAGAAGTTAATATCAAAAAGAAATATTCTCCTTTTAATAAACCTCTATGATAAAGATAATCCTTTGAGTATAACAAGACCACTGCGGACACTAGACAAATCATTACTTTTAAAAAAGCACTTAACTTATCGCTCACAACAGTTGAATGTAGGGCTAATACAGAATCAGCCGTCATGGTAGCATAGGCTAATGATGCAGAAATCAAGAGGGATATTTGAGAAATATGATACAAAATATTACTTTGACTTTTATCATTCATAAATGCACTAGCTAGAAGTATCGCGCAGCTTGCACTTAATATAAAGATTTCTGGCAATATATAATACAACTGGTCTATATTCATAAAGATAGAAAACTATAATTTTGACTGCGTGACGTGGACCAACAATTGTTCAATAGTCGGATGCATTATTTCCAATAGTGGATTTGGGTAAATTCCAAAAAATAAGATAACGATAGCTAAGGTTCCTAAAATTAGTTGTTCTCTTAATGTAATATCAGATAACTTGGCTACATTTTCATTTGCTACTACACCAAACATTACCCGTTTTATCATCCATAAAGTGTAAGCGGCTCCAAGAATTAAAGTAGTAGCCGCAATAAAAGCCACCCAGAAATTAGCTTGCATACTAGCTAAAATCACCAGGAATTCACCGACAAATCCAGATGTACCTGGCAAGCCAGCATTTGCCATAGCAAATATTACCAAAAATAAAGTAAACTTTGGCATCATATTAGCGACACCACCATAATCTGCAATTTGTCTACTATGCATGCGGTCATATAATACACCTACACATAAAAACAATGCGCCAGAAATAAATCCATGGGAAACCATTTGTACTATACCGCCCTCTATAGCCATAATGGCACCATTGGGTAAACCAGTATTATCCACAATTTGAAATATCACAAAAAAACCCAATGTGACAAATCCCATATGCGCAATTGAAGAATAGGCGATTAGTTTTTTCATGTCCTGCTGCATGAGCGCAATTAGACTAATATAAACAACAGCTATCAATGAAATACCTATAATAAACCAATCCAATTCCTTACTTGCATCCGGTGTAATAGGTAGAGAGAATCTTAAAAACCCATAAGTTCCCATCTTTAACATAATTGCAGCTAGGATCACAGAGCCTCCCGTAGGAGCTTCAACATGAGCATCAGGCAACCAGGTATGTACTGGCCACATAGGTACCTTTACTGCAAAAGCCACAAAAAATGCGATAAAGATTAAAATTTGTTCAGTAAATCCTAAAGCTTGCTGATGAAAAGAAAGAATAGAAAAGCTCCCTGTTTTCGAAAAAAGATATAACAATGCAATTAACATTAATACAGAGCCAAAAAAAGTATATAGAAAAAATTTAACTGTTGCGTATATTCTATTATACCCGCCCCATATACCAATAATTAAAAACATAGGTATTAACATTGCTTCCCATAACACATAAAATAGAATGGCGTCTAATGCTGCAAATACACCATTCATGAGACCAGTCATAATAAGAAATGCAGACATATAATGAGAAACCTTATATTGAATTACATTCCAGGCCGAAATAATCACTAAAATTGTAACAAAGCTAGTTAATATAATCATAGGCATAGAAATACCATCCACACCTAATGCATATTGAATCTGAAATACAGGAATCCATTCTATACTCTCAACAAACTGCATGGATGGACTATGAATATCAAAACCAATATATAAAAAAAATGACAATACAAATGTAAGTATAGAAAAAACAAGAGCAACAGGACGAATTGCTGCTTCAGAATTTCGGCCAAGTAATAGCAGCCAAATACCCCCAATAATAGGAACCCAAATAAGGAGACTCAGCAAAGGAAAATTTGACAACATGTCACTACCTTATTGAAAAAAAATGAACCAACTTAACATTATTGCTAATCCAATACTCATAATAAACGCATAGTGATACAGAAAACCTGTTTGCAATAGACGAAGAAAATTAGAAAGTCTATTTATTAAATACGCAGTTCCATTTACCATCATACCATCAATTACATTAGTATCTATAGATTTCCAGAAAAAAATGCCAATTCGCCTAGTAAATAAAGCAATAATTTTTTCATTAATAAAATCAAAGTAATATTTATTATCTAAAACAACCCGAAAAATATAGAATTTTTCCCCAATAAATTTGTTTAAATCTAAGGAGTTACTACCATATAAAATCCACGCAGTAATTACACCAAGTAACGATAAAATGACTGGCAAGGATGGAGGAAACATTCCATGAATAAGAAAATCTAACCATATTTTACCTTCACTATGTAAGACATCATGAAATGGATCCTGAACCATATAAATTGCTCCATCAAAAAGACCAGTTAATATAGAACCGACCATAATGGCTCCAATAAATATAGATGGAATTGCCAAAATTATTAATGGAATAGTAATGACACGTGAATTTTCATGTAAATGATGAAGTGTATGCTCATCCATTCTTGGCTTGCCATGAAATACCATAAAATACATACGAAAAGAATATAAGGCGGTAATGAATATACCAATAAGTAAACAATAATAAGCGAATTCTGCTCCAATACGGTGATTAAGATGTGCGAAATGCAGCGCCTCAATAATACTATCTTTAGAATAAAACCCCGCTGTTCCAGGGAATCCTATTAAAGCTAAAGAACCGATTAGAGCAGTTATCCACGTAATCGGCATATATTTACGAAGACCACCCATTACCCTCATATCTTGTTGATGATGCATTGCCATAATAACAGAACCAGCAGATAAAAAGAGTAAAGCTTTAAAAAAAGCATGCGTCATAAGGTGAAATATTGCAGCATTATAAGCTGACGCTCCTAATGCAGCTGTCATATAACCTAATTGCGACAATGTTGAATATGCAACTACACGTTTAATGTCTGTTTGCACTAAGCCAAGGAACCCCATAAATAAAGCAGTTAATGCACCAATAATCAATATAAAACTTAATGCAACAGGACTTAATTCATACAAAGGAGACATTCTTGCAACCATAAAAATTCCTGCAGTAACCATAGTTGCCGCATGAATAAGCGCAGAAATAGGAGTAGGACCTTCCATGGAGTCAGGTAACCAAACATGGAGAGGCATTTGCGCTGATTTACCCATTGCACCGATAAATAGCAAAATGGCTATAACAGTTATAACATGCCACTCTTGACTGGGCCAAATACTAATATTGATATTTGAAAATTGATTTAATTTTTCAAATACTTCTGAATAATTTAATGTGCCAAAGTACCCAAGAATCAGGGCAATACCAAGCAAAAAGCCAAAATCACCTACGCGATTAACTAAAAAAGCTTTAAAATTTGCAAAAACAGCCGTTGAACGTTGAAACCAAAAGCCAATTAATAAATATGAAACCAACCCTACAGCTTCCCACGCAAAAAATAGTTGAAGAAAATTATTAGACATTACCAGTAGTAACATTGAAAATGTAAATAAGGAAATATATGCAAAGAAGCGCTGGTAGCTATATATCCCTCCGCAACCAATCTCACTCCAATTATGTTCATCATCTTGCATATATCCAATAGTATAAATATGAACCATCCAAGAAACAGTTGTTACAATCAGCATCATAGTTGCTGTTAGTGTATCAACTAAAAAGCCAATCTGAAAATTAACACCACCACTAATAGCCCAAGTATAAACAGTAATATTTATAGGGGCAATATTTTGAATAACATAAAGATAAAAAATAAAAATAGAACATAAAAACGAAATAAAAACTCCAATATTTGCCACCCAATGAGCAATTTTTCGATTTACCGGAAATAAACCAACAATAAAAGCTCCTAGTAATGGAGATAAGGCTGCTATAAGGAAAATTGATTTCATTCTTAATTTAGCCTCTCATACTATCTAACTTATTAACATCAATAGTTTGTTTATTACGAAATAATGCAACTAAAATTGCCAGTCCTATAGCAGCCTCTGCCGCTGCCACAGTTAAAATAAAAAAGACAAATATTTGGCCTGATATCTCATTATAGTATTTTGAAAAAACAATAAAATTAGTATTGATAGATAATAGTAATAATTCAATACACATCAACAAGATGATTAGATTACTCCTGTTTAAAAATATTCCAGTTATAGCAATTACAAACAAAATAGAACTAACATATAAAACTTCTGCAGGAGTTGGCATGATTACTCTCGAATAACTAAAATTAAATTACTCTGAATTTATTTTAAAAAGTTTAAGCCTATCTAATTTATGAACACTAACTTGTAACTCAGGCTTACAACTTTTATTTAACTTGCGTTCACGCAATGTCAATAACATTGCAACTACCATTGCCACCAATAATATTATGGCTGCGATTTGTACCGGATATGCGAAATTAAGATATAAAGAATTGCCTAATTCTTCTATATTAGACTGTACAACTAGATTTCCACTATGAAAAATCTGTTCTTTAAAATTGTTAAATATTACCGAAAATAGTCCAATAATTATAATTCCCGTGACAAAAATACCATAAAAATAATATTTACCACTTTTATCTTGATTAAAATTAATATCTAACATCATAATAACAAATAAAAACAAAACCATTACTGCACCAACATAAACTAATATCAACGTAATTCCTAAAAACTCAGCACTTAATAAAACCCATATAGCTGACGCTGAAATAAATGCCAAAATTAAATATAGAGCAGCGTATACTGTGTTTTTCATGAAAATTACACAACAAGCTGAAAATAACATAATTACAGAGAATAAATAAAAAATGATACTTGCCATAATGGTTCCTACATGTGATTTTGTAATTATATTAAAATTTTTATGTAATTAAAAAATATAATCACCAAAATATTACTATTTTAATTCTCTTTTAATCATTTTGTCATTTTCATAATAACGAATAGCCTTCAACTGCCCAAAACCATCATACTCTTTTGTTTTTCCATGAATTTTCCCCCCTTTAAATTCATGTTCTAAATACAGATCACCTGTCATGTGATAAATTTTGGCAGATATAGGATCGCCATTTTCAAACTCCCAATCTCCCTGTATTTTGCCATTTTCATAAAAACCTTTAGCATTCCCATTTTTTTTGCCATTTTTATATTCACGCTGAGCTTTTATTTTTCCACTAGGGTAGTATTCTTTCTCTAAACCATCCTGAACACCATTTACCAATTTTCTTTCCCGAAATAAATCTCCCGATGGATGATAACTAAATTCAATTTCTATTTTTCTTCCTTGATCCATAAACATTTCATACTCAACTTTCCCATCAATTCGATATTTTTTTTCATTAATTAACATATTTTGAACATTATATGTAGACTCTATTTTTTTTTCACCTCCAGGATATTTCTCTAGCCTTACTTCATTCGCGGCAATATTTTGCACGATAAAAATACAATATCCAAGCAGGAAAAATTTTATATAGTTCACTTAAAGTATCCTTCATCTAAATTTGGATTATATTAAAGACTTATAGGCTACCAACACCAATCAAACAATTTTTAACCAATTCTAGCCCCAAACGCAAGTAACTCTTCCTTTTTCATTAATAAATCGCCACGCTCATTGCCGTAATACTCAAAAAAATGGGTTTCTATGATTGCATCTACGGGGCAGACTTCTTCACAAAAACCACAAAATATACATTTAGTTAAATCAATATCATAACGTGTAGTTCTACGGCTGCCGTCCTCACGAACCGCAACATCTATCGTAATAGCGAGGGCTGGGCATGTAACTTCACATAATTTACATGCAATACACCGTTCTTCTCCATTTTCATATCTCATCAACGCATGTCTACCCCTGAATCTAGGAGATATAGGAGTTTTTTCTTCTGGATACTGTATGGTTGTCTTATTTTTAAATAAATAATATCCTGTTAATTTTAGGCCTTTTAATAACTCTAACAGAATAAATGTATTAAATATATTTCCACTAGTTATAAAAGAATTCATTAGGCTAACCTTAAAAATGCTAAATACCAGAAGAAAACCAGGGAGGCATGTCAATTACCACAAAAATACTGATAATAGCTAACCATAAAATGGTTATCGGAATAAATACCTTCCACCCTAGCCGCATAATTTGATCATACCTATATCGAGGAAAAGTTGCCCTCAACCATAAATAAATAAAAAGGAATAATGATATTTTCAATAAAAACCATCCAATAGATGGTAATACAAGCACATCCTGCAAAAAAGTACCCTGGAACGGAGATAACCATCCACCAAGAAACAATATTGCAGTTAACGTTGAAACCAGTATCATATTTGCATACTCGGCGAGAAAAAAGATTGCAAACAGCATTCCAGAGTACTCAACATGAAATCCCGCAACAATTTCAGATTCGCCTTCTACAACATCAAATGGTGCTCTATTGGTTTCAGCAACACCAGAAATAAAATAAATAACAAATAAAGGAAATAAAGGCAACCAAAACCAATTAAGTATTCCTAATTCCCCTGACTGTGCTTTTACAATATCAGATAAATTCAGGCTACCCACAGCAATTAATACGCCGATTAAGGCAAAACCCATTGCTATTTCATAAGCCACTACTTGTGCTGCAGAACGCATTGCTCCTAACAAAGCATATTTAGAGTTAGAGGCCCAACCTGCAATAATAATTCCATATACACCTAGTGACGTCATTGCAAGCAGGTATAATAAACCAACATTAATGTCTGAAATGACAAAATTTTCCGAAAATGGAATAACCGCCCATGCTGCTAACGCTGGGGTTATTGTTAATATTGGCGCTATAATAAATAAAAATTTATTAGAGTTTGATGGCAATACAATTTCTTTAAACATGAGTTTAACAGCATCTGCAATCGGTTGCAGTAAACCTCTTAGCCCAACTCGGTTAGGTCCAATACGAATTTGAATATAACCAATAATTTTACGTTCTGCATAAGTTAGGTAAGCCACTGCTGTCAATAACGGAATTGTCACGACCAAAATTTTCAGTAAATTTATTATAAATGCCAAATCCATTGTTAACCCTCTGCATTACAAGTCATCTCGTTAATACATTTAAATTTAATAGGTTTCTTATATCAATAAAAAATCAGGATATAGTCCGCAATTGTAATGGATGAGAACGACGAACTATAGGGTCTATAAAATATGGAGATGCCTTGTCCATTTTATAAGACTCTAATGAAAAATTGACAGATGATATATCAATAAATTTACCTATCCATTTGTTAGATATTTTGTTAGAAGTACAATGCTGGCGAAGGTCATCTAAAATATCGGCTGTATTTTGATACGTAAAGTCATTATTGTTTAATAAAATACCTAAATCATGTAATACTTTCCATCCTGATTTAGCTAAACCAGGAGGAGATATAGCGGCACAAAAGGATTGCCAACTTCCTTCGCTATTAATGTAAGTTCCTTCTATTTCTCCAGGTAAACCAATTGGTAATAAAATATCTGCTCTATCTAATAAGAATTGAGTCTTATACCCAGTAAAAGATAATACAAAATTTGAATTTTTAGTAATTTCTGTAAGGTATGCACCATTTTTACAATCTAAATCAGACTCTATATTTAATAAAACCAATCCATCAATTTTTTCTTCACTCATTTGATATATATTCTTCCCTTTTTTTTCTCTTAGGCATCCTCCGACACCGCGCTCAGGATGAACTCCGGCCAGATATGCACCTTGACTATTCGGTCCATCACCAGCAAACATAATGGAACCATTAGTCATCATAGAAATAATAGATACTAAGGCTCTCACAAGTGAAAAATATGGAGAATGACTAAAAATGTTCCCAACTATTATGGCAAAATTTTTAGCTTGTAGCATTTTTTCAATAATTGGAATATGCTTATCTTGTATGTCGTGACAACCAATCATACTTAATAACTCTTCAGGAAGTTGTATCGATTTTTCTGCCGCAAGACCTTTAGTTATAGCCACAAGGCTATAAACTAATTTTTCTTCATCTTCAATTAATTTGTGACTTACAGGATAATTAAATAAAAAATCAGATGGATTCAGAATAATTACTGACGATTTTTTATAACTTACTGATTTTCTAATTCTATAATTCAATAAGGGTATATCATTACGGAGGTTTCCTCCTAGAATGAGTATGGTATCTGCATTTTCTAAATCATTAAGCGTAATTTCAAATGAACTCGTTACTGATTCCTCTGGATTAAGGTACAGATCGACTTGGTGCAATCTATGGTCTAAATTGGAACAATTTAGTGTTGCAGCTATTTTCTGGAATAAATATAATTCTTCAACTGTAGCCTGAGGCGAGGCAAGAAAGCCTATTTTATCTGGAGAAACACTTGTAATATATTGGAATGCTTTAGTCAGCGCAGTTTTCCAATCGACTTCTTTCCATAATCCACCTTCTTTGATCAACGGAGAGGTAAGACGATCTTCTGCTACCAAACCTAAATAGCTAAAGCGATCTCTATCGGATAACCAAGATTCATTAATATCATTATTTTTTCTGGGGACAACACGTACAATTTTATTGTTATGGACATGATAGTATAAATTAGAACCAAGAGAATCATGTGCTGAAATTCCAGGAACTTGCTGTAACTCCCAGGTTCTAAGCGAAAAACGGCTAGGTTTGGCTGTGAGAGCACCCACAGGACAAATATCAATCATATTACCAGACAACTCTGAGTCAATTGTTTTTGAAATATATGTACCAACTAAAGTATGCTGACCTCGCCCTATTGCTCCTATTTCTTGTATTCCTGCAACTTCAATACTAAATCTAACACAGCGTAGGCAATGTATGCAACGCGCCATATCAGTAGAAATCAATGGCCCTATATCTTGATCCGCAACAGCGCGCTTGCTTTCAGTGTAACGAGATGAATTATTGGCATATTTGAGTGCAATATCTTGCAACTCACATTCACCCGCTTGATCGCATATTGGACAATCCAATGGATGATTAATGAGTAAAAACTCCATTACTGCCTTTTGTGCGGCAATAACCTTTGCTGATTTCGTCCAAACTTTCATCCCATCCGTAACAGGGGTAGCACAAGCGGGCATCAGTTTGGGTGCTTTTTCCACTTCAACTAAACACATCCGGCAATTAGCTGCAACGGATAATTTCTCATGATAACAAAATCGTGGAATATCAATACCTAACGAATCCGTGGCTGCTATAAGCATTTGGCCAGCAGCTACTTCATATAATTTTCCATCGATTTCTATAGTTGCCATATATTTAACCAGTTACACTAAATTTTATTTAAACCATACATTTTTTATTATTAATATGATATTCAAATTCTGCTTTATAATGTTTAATAAAGCTAATAACTGGCATTGCAGCGGCATCACCCAAAGCGCAAATAGTGTTGCCGCTAATATTAGTAGCTATATTATTTAGTAATTCTATATCTTTTGTTGTACCTTGACCATGCTCAATGCGATGAATTGTTTTGGATAACCACCCGGTTCCTTCCCGGCAGGGCGTGCATTGACCACAGGATTCCTCATAATAAAAGTGAGAAATTCGATCTAGTATCTTTACCATACAGGTGGTTTCATCCATCACAATCACAGAACCAGCACCTAACATTGATCCAGCTGAAGCGATAGACTCGTAGTCCATATTTAATTCCATCATAATATCGCCAGGCAACACCGGTGTTGAACTGCCGCCGGGAATAACAGCTTTTAGCTTATTTCCATTGCGTACTCCACCAGCCATTTTAAGTAAATCTGCGAATGAAGTTCCCATTGGGATTTCGTAATTTCCTGGATTGTTTACATGGCCTGATACAGAAAAAATTTTAGTGCCCCCACTCTTGTCCCTTCCCATTTCCATAAACCATTTACCTCCATTCTTTAATATTACAGGAATAGAGGCTAGAGTTTCTGTATTGTTAATTGTAGTTGGTTTTCCATAAAGGCCGATATTGGCGGGAAATGGTGGTTTGTATCGGGGTTGACCTTTTTTTCCTTCTATCGACTCAATAAGTGCAGTTTCTTCACCGCAAATATAAGCACCTGCGCCAAGATGAGTATACAAATCAAAATGAATATCAGAGCTAAAAATATTTTTTCCTAAATAACCAGCCTGATATGCTTCAGTGAGGGCATTTTCAAATCGTTCATATGGCTCCCAGAATTCGCCACGAATGTAGTTATAACCTATTGTTGCACCAATGATATACCCTGCTATTAACATACCCTCAATTACCTGGTGTGGATTAAAGCGTAAAATATCTCTGTCCTTACATGTACCAGGCTCGCCCTCATCTGAATTACAAATAATATATTTTTGAATTTCTCTGTCCCTAGGCATGAAACTCCATTTTAAACCCGTAGGGAACCCAGCTCCACCTCTGCCACGTAATCCAGAAAGTTTTAATTCAGCAATAATCGTTTCAGGAGATATTTTTTCATTAATGATTTTTTGAATAACTGAATAGCCACCAGATTGCTCATAACTAGATAATTTCCACTGATCGCCTTTATGAATATTACGAAAACATACTTCGTTAGCCATGAGCTTAACTACTCCATATTTTCCAGTATTTGATCAATTTTTTCAGCCGTTAAGTTCTCATGATATGTATTCCCGATTTGAATAACCGGGGCATTCGCACAAGCACCAAGACATTCAACTTCCTTGAGCGAAAACATTTTATCTGTTGTTACTTGTCCAAATGAGATACCTAATTTATTTTTTAAATGCTCTACAATATTCTCACTACCACATAATAAACAGGAAACATTAGTACATACACATATTTTATGTTTACCTACGGGTTTCAATTCATACATTGAATAAAATGTAGCAACTTCATATGCCGCAATTCTTGGCATATTCAGATAGTCTGCAACGGCTTCAATAAGTTCGTTAGTGAGCCAACCACCATTTTGTTCCTGCACAATTCGCAATGCAGCCATGATGGCGGATTGGCTCTGGTCAGCAGGATATTTTAATATCCATCGGTCAATTTCGCGAAGGGATGCCTCAGAGATAATGTTTTGTTTATCCTTGGCCCGAATCAATTCATTGATAGCCATCAGCGATCAATCTCCCCAAATACAATATCTTGCGAACCAATTATAGCAACCACATCCGCCAACATGTGACCAGAGGCCATTTCATCAATGGATGCTAAATGAGGAAAGCCTGGCGCACGAATTTTCATACGGAATGGTTTATTAGCACCATCTGAAATGAGGTAAATACCAAATTCTCCTTTGGGATGTTCTACTGCCGCATAGGCCTCACCCTCAGGTACACAATATCCTTCGCTGGTTAACTTAAAATGATGAATTAAACTTTCCATGTTGGCTTTAATTTGTTCACGATTTGGCGGGGTGTATTTAGAGTCTTCCACCATGACTGAACCAGGATTTTTTCGTAACCAATGCACGCATTGTTGCATAATGAGATTGCTTTGGCGCATTTCCTCAATGCGTACTAAATATCTATCATAACAATCGCCATTAACACCAATAGGAATTTTGAAGTCAAGCGCAGGATAAACTTCATAGGGCTGCTTTCTGCGTAAATCCCATACAATACCAGATCCGCGCAACATCGGGCCGCTAAAGCCAAGTTGCTTGGCGCGTTCAGGACTCACAATTCCAATATTAACAGTTCGTTGCTTCCAAATTCTATTGTCAGTTAATAGTGTTTCATATTCATCAATATAACCAGGAAATCTTTGCGTAAAATCTTCTATAAAGTCTAATAGCGTTCCTTCACGATTAGCATTTTTTTTCTTAAAGTCATTGGACTTATGCCACCTTGTGTCTTTTTCTTCATATTTTGGCATTGTTTCTGGCAAATCGCCCGATACGCCGCCCACTCGATAGTACGCCGCATGAAGTCGCGCTCCCGATACAGCCTCGTAACAATCCATTAAGTCTTCACGTTCACGAAAAGCGTATAAAAACATGGACATAGCTCCAACATCAAGAGCATGTGCACCTATCCACATGAGATGGTTCAAAATACGGGTAATTTCGTCAAACAGTACCCGGATATATTGGGCGCGCTCAGGAGGGGTAATTTGTAATAATTTTTCAACAGCCAGGACATACGCATGTTCATTACACATCATGGAAACGTAATCAAGACGATCCATGTAAGGCAAATTCTGATTAAATGGTTTTGTTTCCGCTAATTTTTCAGTGGCCCTGTGCAATAGCCCTATGTGCGGGTCTGCACGCACTATGACCTCTCCATCCATTTCTAAAATGAGCCGCAAAACGCCATGTGCAGCCGGATGTTGAGGCCCAAAATTTACGGTATAATTACGAATTTCTGCCATGAGTATTTAAATTTTTTATAAATCAATATGATTGTTAGCGTATAACGCGGGGCACTAGAGTGCGTGTTTCAATGCTAACCGGCTCGTAAATGATGCGCCCCTGAATAGGATCATAACGCATTTCTACCGTGCCTGACAAAGGAAAATCTTTACGAAATGGGTACCCAATAAAGCCGTAGTCAGTAAGTATTCGGCGTAAATCTGGGTGTCCTTCAAATAAAATACCATATAAGTCGTATGCTTCCCTTTCGTACCAATTTGCGCTACTCCATAAATCAATGACGGTTTTCACACAAGGCACTTCACCTTTAGCAAAAACACGTACTCTTATCCGTAAATTATGTTCCAACGATAACAGATGATACACCACAGCAAATCGATGCGGAAACTCTTTAGGGTTTACTGTCTGCGGACTCATTTTGTTTACTGCTCGGCTAAATCCCGTGGCAGAAGCCTGAGTATTCCACTCTGTCAGGCCATATTGCAGATAGTCTACACCACAGATATCCATTAATTGCTCAAATCCAAACTCGTCGCGCAGTGCGTGCAATACAGATAAAGATTCCTCGGCTAGAGTCTCTATGGTAATTTCACCAAACTCCAACACGCTTTGCCGGATTTGCCCAGAAAACCGGCTTTGAACCCGGTTGAATAATTGGTTTGTAGCTTCGATTCGACTCATGTGTGAAATTATCTAGCAATCGTGTTTGTGCGTTTGATTTTTTTTTGTAGCTGCAGAATACCGTAAATTAATGCTTCTGGAGTAGGTGGGCAACCTGGAACGTAAATATCCACAGGAACAATCCGATCACAACCGCGCACTACGGAATACGCATAATGGTAATACCCGCCGCCATTGGCACAAGACCCCATTGAAATTACCCAGCGCGGTTCAGCCATTTGATCATACACTTTACGCAAGGCCGGGGCCATTTTATTAGTCAGTGTTCCTGCGATAATCATCACATCAGACTGGCGTGGGCTAGGGCGGAATACCATACCAAACCGGTCTAAGTCGTAGCGGGCAGCACCTGCCTGCATCATTTCCACTGCGCAACAAGCTAAACCAAAGGTCATTGGCCACATTGAACCACTCCGCGCCCAATTCACCAAGGAGTCTACCGTAGTGGTAACAAACCCTTCTTTAAATACGCCCTCTATTCCCATTCTAGCGCCCCTTTTTTCCATTCATAAACAAAACCAATCAGTAGGATACCTAAAAATATTGCCATTACACTGAGTCCATACCAACCAAGATCGTCTAACACCACAGCCCAAGGAAATAAAAATACAATTTCCAGATCAAAAACAATAAATAAAATGGCTACTAGATAGAACCGCACGTCAAATTTCATTCGTGCGTCTTCAAAGGGCTCAAAACCGCATTCGTAGGGAGTATTTTTCTCGGCGTAAGGACGGCGAGGACCAAACACAAACCCTGCACCTGCCGCGCCTATACCTACGGCTAGGCCTACAGCGATAAAAAGTAAAATCGGAACATATTCGTCTAGCATAGTTAAACACTCCGTCAACCCCGTTCTAAACAGGTGTTGCCAGTGTAGGCCCAGAGCAAAGTCTTGTCAAGAACTGGGCGTATCCACAAATAAATTGTTGTTTTTATAATTAACTAAAAATCAAGGATATTGGTAACTACTCAGGTAGCAAACGGCAGCTTGTCAAAAACAACAAGTTAAGTGTAACATTCCCCGCATGAATATACGAATGCCCACATAAGAAGAAATTCACACTGCCTTTGAACGCAATCCTCTCAGCTTAGCCGTAAGAAATTGATTTTAAATAATATTCACATTGACCTCCTTGCGCTAAGTGTGCTATGAAGTGGCGACATACCAGTATAGAACCTTGGTGTATCCTGACGGCATGTCTCCATGACGGGCTCACGCAAAAAATAATTAAATAAAAATCAATATATTATCTCAAGCCGAAAGGATTGATATTCACGCTGATTATCAAGGATAAGTTGCCGTTTATTCTATCCTCAATGGTAGTTTTTTCTCGTGTCGGCGTTCCACGCGGCACGGCTTAGCCCGGTAGTTGCAACATTATGGTGGGCAAAACAAAAAGCGGTGTCCTGAGCTTGCCGAAGAAATGTTTTGCCCACCATAATGTTCTGGCTACCTGGCTGGAGCGCATTTATTTTGATGAGGACGGGATGGAGCAATGCCTCCCGCTCCGGCTCAAATATCCAGCGCAAGGTGCCACTTTGCCTGGATGCCGCGTGCTTTTTCTAGAACTTCTGTACTCTTGAAGTTCATCAAGCACGGCCTGGGCGCGGGAGAGGGTGGCAGGATTCTGGGTGATTAAGGAGGTCAATGAATCAACCCAGACAATCCCCGCTTCTGGTTCAAACCACTTTTCCGATTCCTCTTCGCCTGCGGGCAGTTCAAATGCTTCGTCCAGCATATCTTCAAATTCTGCCGCTGCTTGCCCAATGAATGCGCTGGGACCGGGCAAGCCCGCCTGTTGGCATAATGCCTCTATCTTGTTATACGAGTGCGCAACAGCCTTGCCATTTACAAAAGTATCGAAATCCTGCGCATTGGTATTCAGAACAATGTAATATGCGACGGACATACGGAAACCTTGGTGTTGTTTGACGGGAGATGGGTTAAGGGCTGGAAATTCAGCCAAGCAGGATGGGTAATATCTTTTTTTAGCCCACCCTCCATAACTGCTTGCCGTACTACTAAATATTTTTTTGAATTATAAGCAATTTTTTTTGAAATGGGGTGTTGAAGATGGAGGAACATGTCGTCCAGATGCGGATTATTTCCAATTTACCACATCGGCATCTTCTTCCGCACCGCCTTCTTTGCCGTCCGCACCAAAGGAAAACAAGTCATAGTCATTGTTGTGGCGGCCTGGCAGGTGGTATTGGTATTCATTGCCCCACGGATCCTTGGGCAAGCCTTTCTTTAAGTATGGGCCATTCCAAGTTTGTTGGCCCGTGGTGTTGGTCAGCAATCCATCCAAGGATTTGGGATATTTACCGGTGTCTAGCTTATGTGTATCCAGAGATTGCTCGAACAAGCTAATTTGCGCAGCAGCCGCTTTGGGACGATTCTTGCCGAGCTGCTTTATCAGTGTTGGCCCTACCAGCGCCGCCAACATGCCAATGATGGCCATGACGATGAGCAGTTCAATGAGTGAGAAGCCTTGGGTAGGCTGGAATGTCGCGGTTGGTTTCATGTGAAATCCTTTTTAGTTCAATATAATAATGGTTAGAAAACCGTTGCGTCCGCAGCCGGGGGAATGGCCACGGGCAGTTCAAATGTGGTGGCAAGGCCATTAACTTCAACTTCATGCGCACCTGCCGCCAATCCGGCCACATCCAACGGAATGACTTGATCCCAAGATTGGCCGTGGCCTGGACATTGGCCATCTTGGGCCTGTTGCGTGGTCACAGTCACTACAAAGTCGCCGTTTTGGCCGCGCGTCATGGCCAGGGTATTCGGCCAGCGGCATCCTGGCCAGGTAAGAATAAGGTTAGCCTGCACTGGATAGCGGCCTTGCACGTCTACATAGGCAGCGCGTGGTGGCGGTGGGAAGGACGTGGACGGCTCCGAATCTTGCGTGCCGGGTGGTACGCAACCGCCCGCAGCTAAGCAGCAAAGCACCATAGCATAGCGCCATCCTGCGCCCAACCCAGGCAGGGACAAGTGGAGTGAATCGGAGGACGAAGATAGCCAGTACATGAAACCGTGCCTAAACGTGTTCAGCCAATAGCAACATATGGGTTGGTATCCATTTCCAAGCCAAACGTGGACATGGGGCCATGGCCTGGAATAAATTGCACATCGCGGCCCAGCGGCCATAAGCGCATTTGGATGCTATTGAGCAGGGCGCGTAGATCGCTTTTGGGAAAGTCCGCACGACCAATGGAACCGTGAAACAGCACATCGCCCACCAGTGCCAGGCGTGATGCAGCATGATAAAACACCACATGGCCTGGCGTATGGCCTGGACAGTGAATGACTGCCAAGGTTTCCTCGCCCACGCGCAGGATATCGCCGTCTTGCAACCAGCGTTGCGGGTAAAACGTTGGAATCGGTTCGCAAGAGAACATTTGCGCTTGCATGGGCATGGCAGCCAACCAAAAACGGTCGGCTTCATGTGGGCCTAAAATTGGAATATTGTAATATTCCGCCAGCGGTTGAGCCGCGCCCACGTGATCCCAGTGGCCATGGGTGAGCCAGATGCTGACCGGTGTGACTTGCTCCTGCGTTACCCGCGCTTGAATAGCGTCGGCATCGCCGCCGGGATCCACAATGGCGGCCTCGCCCGTGTGCGGGCAGCATAACAGCGTGCAGTTTTGTTGCAGCGCGGTGACTGGGATGATGTGATAGCGCATGGTTACTCCACTGTGACGGATTTGGCTAAATTACGCGGTTGATCTACATCTGTGCCTTTGATCAGCGCCACGTGGTACGCCAGCAACTGCAACGGCACCGTATACAAAATCGGTGAAACCACTGGATGGATTTCACCCAATTCAATGATGCGGACATATTCATTTTCGCTCATGATGGCGCGATGATTGGCAAAAATCAGCAATTCCCCGCCGCGCGCTTGCACTTCGGCCAAGTTCGATTTGAGTTTTTCTTGTAAGCTGTCGTTGGGCGCCACTGCCACCACCGGCATACGCGCATCTACCAATGCCAGCGGGCCGTGTTTTAATTCTCCTGCTGCATACGCCTCAGCATGAATGTAGGAAATTTCCTTTAATTTCAATGCGCCTTCCATGGCAATCGGGTAATGAATGCCACGCCCCAAAAATAAGGCATGTTGCTTGTCTGCGAAACGTTCGGCCCATTTTTCCACGGCACCTTGCACTTGCAATACGCGGCGCAATTGTTCTGGCAGTCCGTCCAGCGCTTCCACTACATCGGCCTCGGTCTGTGCGCTGAGGCGGTGGCCACGGCCCAATGCCAGTGTGAGCAACAGCAATGCCACCAATTGCGTGGTGAATGCTTTGGTGGAAGCCACGCCGATTTCTGGCCCGGCGTGGGTCATCAGCAGTAAATCAGCCGCACGCGCCAGCGCGCTTTCCGGCACATTGCAAATCGCCAAGCACGGGCCAAATCCCAGCCGCCGCGCCTCGTGCACGGCGGCCAGGGTATCCGCAGTTTCACCGGACTGTGAAATCGCCACCACCAAGGTATCGGGCCGCGCTAACGGTTCGCGATAACGAAATTCACTGGCGATTTCCACCCGGCACGGCACGCCTGCCAGGGATTCCAGCCAATGTTGCGCCACCAGCCCCGCATGGAAGCTGGTGCCGCAGGCAATAATTTGCACGGCTTGCGTTTGGTTGAAAATTTTTGCGGCTTGCGGCCCGAAAATGCCATCCAGCACTTTGCCGTGGCTGGTTCGCCCTGCCAAGGTATCGGCAGCAGCGCGTGCTTGCTCGTGAATTTCTTTGAGCATGTAATGACGGTATTCGCCGCGCTCTACTGCGTCGGCCTGCAATTCTGAGGTGTGCTCGCGCCGCTGCACGGGTTGGCCATGGCGGTCGAAAATGTGCAAATGCGTGCGGCCCACATCCGCCACATCGCCTTCTTCCAAATAAATCACGCGCGAGGTGACTGGCAACAGGGCGGAAACATCGGACGCGATAAAATGCTCGCCAATGCCCACGCCAATCACCAAAGGGCTGCCCTGGCGCGCGGCAATCAGGCGGTGTGGGTCATGGGTGTGAATCACGCCAATGGCGTAAGCGCCACGCACTTCTGCCAGTGCGGCTTGCACGGCAGCCAGCAAGTCCATATTTTGACTGAGGAAAAAATGAATTTGGTGGGCAATGGTTTCCGTGTCAGTCTGCGAGCTGAATTCATAACCTTGCGCTTGCAATTTGACACGCAATGCCTCGTGGTTTTCGATGATGCCGTTATGCACCACCGCCACCGCGCCGCCAGATTGGTGCGGGTGGGCATTGGCTTCCGTGGGCTTGCCATGCGTGGCCCAGCGCGTATGCGCAATGCCAGTGGGTGCGCGCAGGCCTTGGCGCGCCAGCGCGGCTTCCAATTCCTTGACTTTACCTGCCACCCGTACACGTCGCAGTTCCATGGGCGCATCGGCCACGGGGTCAGGCAATACCGCTAAGCCAGCGGAGTCGTATCCCCGGTATTCCAGGCGTTTCAGCCCTTCAATCAAAATAGGCGCCACGTCGCGTTCTGCCACTGCGCCGACAATGCCACACATGATGCGCTCCTTGATGATGCGATATTGGATTGCCTTAGGGCTTGCCCTGCAATTCCTGAATCGCTGGCCATAGCGTTTTTTCAAATACTTCCAGGCTAATGGGGCCAGTGTGTTTGTAACGGATAATACCCTGTTTATCCACTAGAAATGTCTCGGGTGTGCCAGTCACACCATAGTCAATCCCTGCACGACCAGTAGGATCGAAGGCAGACGCAAGATAGGGGTTGCCGTGGCGTTGCAGCCAATCGTTGGCCGCTTGCGTGGTGTCTTTCCAATTTAGCCCATACAACGGCACCATATTGCGCTTACTGATCTCCATCAGCAGGGGATGCTCTTGACGGCAAGATACGCACCACGACGCCCACACGTTAATGAGAGACACCTTGCCAAGCCAATCGCGCTGGCTGAATTTTTCATTGGGGCGTGTGACTTCAGATAATTCAAACGCGGGCGCGGGTTTATCAATCAGCGTGGAGCCAATGTCGCGCGGATTCAGGCGCAAACCTGCCGCTAAAAAACCCACAAGCACCAAAAAAACCGCCATTGGCGCAAGATATGCCAAATAAAGCCAAACGGATTTGGTGGCTGCAGGTGGGTTCATAACGCTCTGCCTTCCAGTAAATTGGCCAATTCAGTGAAGCTGTCGATCACCGCGTTGGGTTGGGCCGAACGAATGTCTTCGCCGTGGTTGTAGCCATAACTCACACAGACCACCGAGCCAAAACCAGCAGCGCGCGCCGCAGCAACATCAGAAATAGAGTCGCCCAACATCAGCGCACTGGCGGGTTCAACATCAAAATGGTGCGCCACATACAGCAACGGGCCGGGATCAGGCTTTTTCACCGGCAAGCTGTCGCCGCTGACAATCAGGCTGAAGGCGCGATCTAATTCTAGCGCTGCGAGCAGCGGCAGGGTAAAGCGCTCGGCCTTGTTGGTAATGCAGGCCAGCGGAAAACCTTGCGTTTGCAGCCAGGCCAACCCTTCGCGCACGCCCGCGAACGGCTGGCTGTATTTGCCGTTATGTTCTTGATACAATTCAAGAAAAATAGGGTAAGCGCGCGCCATTACCGCTTCTTCCGGCTCGCCGTCTAATTGGTTGGATAATGCACGACGCACCAGGCGTTCCACGCCATTGCCCACCCAATGCCGCACACTCGCTACGCCGCGCGTGGGCAAATCTAAGCGGCGCATCATTTCATCCACGCAAAAAGCTAAATCTGGCACAGTGTCCACCAGTGTGCCATCCAAATCAACAACAATTAATTCTGGTCTTTCTAACATGATCCGTCCAAGAGTGGCGTGAAAGTGAACGAAAACCGGACATGCGCTCAGAGGCTCTGCCCGGTTTGAGGGCTAGGTTAACGGCTGGCCTTGGCCAGTTCAGCGCGCATTTCTGCCACTATGGAGTCATAGCGGTTGGCATCGCTGGCTTTACCCGCGTTAAAAATGGCAGAACCCGCAACAAAGGTGTCCGCGCCTGCCTCGGCAATTTCACGGATATTGCTGGATTTTACGCCGCCGTCAATTTCCAGGCGGATGGGCAGACCCGATTCAGTGATAAGTTTACGCGCCTCGGCCAATTTTGCCAGCGTAGCGGGAATAAAAGATTGGCCGCCGAACCCCGGGTTGACAGACATCAGCAGTACCATATCCACTTTATCCAACACATATTTTAGGTAATCCAACGGAGTAGCGGGGTTGAATACCAGGCCCGATTTGCAGCCTTCAGCACGGATCAGTTGCAAGGTGCGGTCAATGTGTTCACTGGCTTCGGGATGAAACGTAATGTACGTGGCACCTGCCTTGGCAAAGTCGGGGATAATTCGATCCACCGGCTTCACCATCAAATGTACGTCAATCGGTGCGGTAACGCCATGCTTGCGCAGGGCTTCGCACACCAGTGGCCCTATGGTTAAATTGGGCACGTAATGGTTGTCCATCACGTCAAAATGCACAATATCCGCGCCGGATGCCAGCACATTCACCACTTCCTCTCCCAGGCGGGCGAAATCCGCAGACAGGATGGAAGGCGCAATCAGATAATCAGCCATGGTTAAGACTCCTTGGGATTGAGGCGAAAAGCGTAAACTTTACCTGAAAACCCGCTGTTTTGCACCCAGCGGCCCTGGTGCGAATGCATCCTTATCCGGGGTTGGCTTGTTTTTGTACCAACGCTTGGTGGTACGCCACGAACTGTTCCGTGCCTTCTTTCCCCCAGTAACGGCTCATGATTTTGGCGTCAGTTTTAAGCAAATCGACCATAATCAAGCCATCTACCACGTTGCTGAAGTCCTTATCCACGTTAAAGCCTAGCAATTGCCCGCCTAATTTTAGGTATTGTTTGAGCAACACGGGCACACCCTTGTTGTCAGTTTCAATCTGGGCAACCAGTTCCGACACTTCATCAATATTTTTTACCGTGCAACCATGGCGATTATTACACAACGTTTTGATTTTTTTAGCCTGAAATGGCCGCCGGGGTTTCACCAGGCGCGCCAAGTCTTGTTTGTAATTATGTTCTTGCAGAAAGTTAACCAGCAATTGCTGTGATAAGCTATTATATTCATTACTAATGCTCACCGGGCCAAATAAAATACGGTAATGGGGGTTGCGCAATACATAGTGCGCAATGCCTTTCCACAGTAAAAATAATGAGACCACATTGCGCTGGTATTCCTCGCGCACAAAGGAGCGGCCCATTTCCAAGGCAGGATTGATTTGATCCAGCAAACGGCGTTTGTATTTGAATAAACTGTAGGTATACAAGCCTTTTTTGCCAAAGCGGCGCAAAATTTCATCTACCCGCCCCAGACGGTATGCGCCAACGATTTCATGTTTTTCTTGTTCCCACACAAACAAATGCAAATAAAAATCGTCATACACGTCCAAATCCAGCGCTTTGCCTGTGCCTTCGCCGGTGCCACGAAAAGTAATCTCGCGCAAGCGGCCAATTTCACGCAAAATCATCGGAATTTGCTTGGCATGGGCGTAGTAGACCACCATTTGGTTAGAGTTCGCCAGCCTTTGTCCGTCTGGCAGAGTTTGTAACTCACGCCACAATTCCTCGGGTGGTATGGCGGCAATGACCGGTTCCAACTGTGCGATTTCGCGGCTAGGGAACAACCGTTTCCAGCGTTGCCATGCGGCTTGCGATTTGGCAGCGGTGTGGATTTCGCGCAACGTAGCGCAACGTAGGGCCAAATAATCATTCACCGCACCCGCGCCTTGGTGGCCCGGCAATGCCAACGAATGGATTTTTGTGGCAGATACCCATTTGCCCAATGCCAGTTGAATAGGCGCGCGTTGAAATCGGGCCAGTTTGGCGGCTTGCCCAGGTGGAATGAGTATATCCGGCCATAATTTAAGGCTATACGCGGCCAGCCGTTTGCGCCCCAGCAATACCGCCGGCAACACTGGCGCGCGCAACAGCCGTAGCAGTCGGCCCACGGACGGATGCCAACGCGATGCGGCAGATCGCCAGCCAGGCCAGGTGGTTGCGCTTTCTTTCCAGGCAAACAGCACCAATACGCCACCTTGTTGCACCCAACGCGCTGCCGCACGCAGGGTGCGAAAGTTATGATCCCTCTGATTTTCACGCAACGTGAAAAATTGACTGTCTAAACCACGAAATTCCACCAAAGGCGAGGGCGTGAAAATTTTGCAGTCTTCTCGCTGCGTGCGTAGCAAGGTCAACACCACCAAGCTTTCCAACAAGCCGAAGCTGTTGTGCAAAACCACCACTGCCGGGCCGCTGGCGGGCAGCGTAGAAGCACAACCTGTGAGTTGGCAAGGCAAGACCAAATCTTCTAAAATTCGTTGCGCCAAGGCCGCGCCCTGCGCGTGTTCTTGATGCTTGAGACAAAGCTTGCGCAGTTTCTTAACGCCCAGCATTTGCTCCCAGGCCGTAAACAGCCAGTGCCAGCCCGTGGCGGGAAGAACAGGGCTGGATTTGCCAGCCGAGGATGGGGTATTCATGCCAGTCTCCAGAGTGATGGGCGCCGCGCGGGTTCTTTTTCCCTGTTAGGAAAGACTCCGTTCATACGCACGGCGTAATCCTCCATTATACGTCAGAAGCCAGGCCCATCCGTAATTTTGGGCGCACACGCGGGCGGAGACAGTATTACGTTAAATCTCAATGCGTTGTATTCCAACATGACTTGTCCCCCCAAACAAGCACCATTGGCAAAAAAGCGTACCGGCGGATTTGCGGTGAGGTGCCAGCCAGTGGGCAAGTACAAGGGCGGGCGCTGGCTTTCAGGTTGGTCGGCTGGGAAGGGATACGTCCGCAACTCACAGTTGCGGGCAGATTGCTGCACTTGATAACTCAGCCCAGCCAGTCGCAGCAACACGTCGTCCTTGGCCAAAGCCAGTTGCACGCTGTCGTACATGCGTAGCAAGCTAGGTGCCGCCAGTCCTGCCAATAGGCCGATGATGGCTAATACAATCAATAATTCCAATAACGTATAGCCGCGTGGTCGCACTCGGACAAAGGCATTCATGGCGGATTCCTTGGGTGGGAAATCGCCTTAAAACGTGGTTTTTTGCAGCAAGGATTCTTGCTCAGGTACGATAAGTTCAAAAATACGCCAGTTAGGTCGGTAAATAATTAAAATATGTTTACCACGCCAGCGGATTCTATTTTCATCCGAGGCATTGCTGGCCGGGCCAAAATTACGCTCTAAGAATAATCTAACGTTCTCGGTATGATCAACGGTTTGCCATCGAATTTGTATGGCAACGAGCGTTTCTTGGTAAAAAACGTAATCAATGTGGGTAAGCGGAATGTCTTGATCTAGAACCAGCGTTTCCCCTGGGTTGCGATAATGGTGTAATTCGCCTTGGGTTTTACTGAGTTGTAACAGCGGCATGGTATCGCGCTGTGCGCCCAGGGTGAAACCGCGAAAGCCACGAATGGAGGCGAGATTTTGGTTGTCTTTGCTGGTGTCCGTGCCCTCTTCCTTGGCACTTTTGATTTCTTTATAACGCACAAGCAATTGTTCGTATTCTGTCTTAATCGACTCCAATTCTTGAATATTTTTGGTTTTAAGTTCTTCAAATTTAGCAATTTGCTGTTGCAAGATGGGAATCTGTTCCTGCATTTTTTTTCTTTCTTCAGCATTTTTGCTGGCTTTAATGACTTTCTCAGTTTCTTGTAGGCTTTTTTGGTAAAATTGAATTTGGCTATTATTCACGCTAATCGCCGCTTCCACGGATTTTACTTTATCGTCGAGCTGTAACTTAATATCCTCCTCGGTAGGAAATTTGTCCAGCATTTGTTTATCATCCCTGGCGCGCATTTCAGCACGGAGCTTGGCGTCTGCTAACTTTTTCTTTTCTTCCTCTAAAATACGACGCTGTTCTTCGCTGATTTCTGCGCCAACCTCTTTAATCACCACACCGTTTTGATCCTTGATTAAATAGCCTTTTTTGGAAAATTCTGGTGGTACAGCATTGCCACATTCCTGCACTTCTGCTGCGTTTTTCCAGCAAAAAAATTGCTTGGCAGGCGCGGCCCAGGCCAGGCCCATGTGGCATTGTGTGGCAGAAATAATCAGTAACCATGCGATTTTTTTGGGCATAACAATCCTCCTTTGCCTAGTGAAAACAATCCGGGTGAGCCAAAGCGCGCCTGTCTAGAACCTGCCGCAACAAGTCGACAGAAATTTTTCCGTATCTGCCGAAATATCATGGCATTCCTGCAACAGCATACCGCGCAATTAGGATAACAGAGTCTTTTTTATGAAGCCACATGGATAAATAGCGTGTTTGCTGGCGCAACAGGCGAGTGAGCGTTGCAGCGCAACAGGCATTGGCAACGCAACAGGCGGATTTCCACGCCTAGGCAGCGGATTACGGCCTGGTTGCCAGCGTGTTGTTCCCACATGCGCGCCCGCCGTTGCGCGCGCGCGAGGTTGCGCATGTGTTGCCAGCCAGAGGGGCGTCCGTAGTGGAAAAATTGCACCAGAAATACCCACTGCCGCACGCCGTCACTCCGTGGCAGGCAAAATGAGCAGACGGCAGCCGATTTCGTAGCCGCCGTCTTGCACAGAAAAGAGCACGGTGCCACCGCTTTCCAGCACGATGGGCGTGATGGGCACGCCGGACAATGGCTTACTGATGATTTCAAACGTTGGCTGCAACAGTAGGCGCTGTCCCAAAAATTGAATAATAAATGCGCCATCGGCCTTGAAAATCACTTGTTCCACGCCGTCCATCTGGCGCGCCGCTTGCTCAAATTGCTGCGGAAAACGCACGGTGGGGTACACGGTTTGCGCGGTGTGGTCACTATACACCATGCGTGAGGGTTGGTCGGCGGTGCTGCTGATGGTGAGTCCTGGCGGCTCACTTTCCGCCACGGGCGTAATCACGGGGTCAAAAATCACCACTTGATGAATTTGGCCAGGATTGCGGTTGCGGCGGGCCAGCGTGGCGGGATACTCAATCAACACATCGCCAGCCTTGCCCATTTTGATTTTCGGTTGCGGCGCAGGGGCTACACCCGTTGGCGCGCTGCTGGTTTCAGCGGCCAATTGCACGGTGATCGCGCTTTGCGCCTGCACTGGGTCTTTGGGCGCGCCAACAAATTGGTACATGCGTTTTTCTGGCGTGGTGAGGGTGAATTGGCCGCCTTCGGCTATGCCTAGGCCGGTGCGGCTGTCTAAGCTCTGCTGGAAGACGTGGTTAGCGTCGGCCAGCACTGCCAGTTGCAGCCCGGCGAATTGTTCTTCGCCCAAGACGTGGACGATGCCATTGTCCTGTTGCTGCATTTGAATGCCAGCCAACCCTTCGGCAACCAGCGCTTGGTTGAGTTGCGTTTCTTCTGGCAATACGCTGTCAGACAGTTGACCGCCCACGCTAAATCCAGCTTTTAGGTTGACGCGATCCTGCGGCAATTCCACCGTGGCTGCGAGCGTTGGCACGGACGTGGGCAACATAGCTGGGGTGAGTTGCGCACCTGCGGGTGGCGTGATTTTGCCGGTGGTTGCATCCACCTGCCAATTTTCCGGCAATTTGCTGGTAAATTGATCCGGCTTGATGTGTTGTGCATCCACATTGGTAAGAATTTTTGACAAGTCTTTGTCTTGCAAGGCTTGCAAATCTTGTGCAGCGAATTTTTGCACTTCTTCTTGCGTTAGGCGGGTGATTTCCTCAGGGGCCAACTTGCCCACAGTGGCTTTGTCGTAATCACGAACCATGACGACGAATTCGGCTTGCGCATACCCTGGTGCGGTGGCGAAAATTTTTATCGCTTGGGGTTCCTCGGGCGTGCGGTCGTCCACCGTAAAAATATCGAACACAGCACGGTCAGCGCCAGCGACCAAGCGGACGCGCTCGGGTGTGGGGACAAGCTGGGCAGGGTCAGACGCGCTTACAGTCACCTCCACGGCTTCATTCAATGCGCCAGCGCGGGTAATTATGCCTTGCGCAGCAGGCTTGGGAACTGTCTCGTCGCTGGTCGCTTCAGACACTTCAGCCGGGGTAATCACCAATGTCAAATTTTCGTCAACACGAATGGTGAAGGTATAGGGTAAGCTCTGATCAGCGCCATTATTGGCTGTGCCGCCATCGTCTTTGGCCACGGCTTGTAATTTTGCCACCCCCGCTTTTCCACTCAGTGTGTAGGTTAAATCGCCGGTTTTGCCATCCAGCACGGGCAACGGCGAGGTGAGAATGCCAGCGGGATCGCTGAGGGTCGTCAGTGTAACCGACAAATTTTGCGCACTTTCGTTGGCAGGCCCGGTGGACAATTCTTTGGCCCAGCTCGGTTGTTTCATGGTGCCTTGTGTGCCTTTGCTGTGGCTAATATCCGCGCCAGGTTGAAACGACGGTGCATCATTGACCGGTTCAATGATGAGATTGACCGATTGCAAATCAAAGCCATCCGCGCCCGCCACCACGGCCAGGCCAATGCTGTCGCCTTCCACTGCGTCCTTGGCGGGCTGATATTTTAAGCCGTCCAGCGCCGTGTTGGCATCGGCCAGCGTGGCGGTGAAGATATGTTTTGTAGCTGCCGTCCCGTCACCTGCTTCGAAGGTCAAACCGCGCGTAGCGGCCAACGCCACAGTGCCCCGGCGCACGGAGAGGGTCACTTTAACCAATAAATTCATATCACTGCCGCGCAGGGAAATGCCATTGCCATTGGCGTTGGATAGCGTTAAGGGCTGATCTTCGCGCACCGATGGCTCGTCAACGGGCAACGCGAACTCCAATGCCTGGGCAACGGCGCTCACAAGTAACACGGTGCCCAGCAGAAACAATTTGAATTTTTTCATGGCTTTTTCTCCTTTATTGGCCAATGTAAACTGGAACCAATGTTGCATATTTCACACCACAAACGTGCGGTGTGACAGATAAGCGCCTACACGGCGGCTTGCAATGCCTTGCGAATCAATTGCTCGCTGGTAATCCCTTCGGTGTGTGCGGCACGCGCCAGCTTTTCGGCTTCCGGGCGTTTGTATCCTAAACTTACCAGAGCGCCGATGGCATCCTCCAGCACACTGGCGATGGGCATGTCCGTCGCGCTGACCGCCGGTAGGTCTGCTCCAGTCAGGCTATCTAATTTACCGCGCATTTCCAGCACCAGGCGTTCAGCCGTTTTGCGCCCCACGCCGGGCAGGTGGGTGAGACGGGCAAAATCCTGGTTGCGCACGCAGGTGGCGAAAGTGGCCCAATCCATGCCAGCTAAAATGCCCAGGGCCATTTTGGGGCCAACCCCGTTGACTTTAATCAATTCGCGGAAAAACTGGCGTTCTGGCTGGGAATAAAACGCATACAGCAATTGCGCGTCTTCGCGCGCAACCCAATGCGTATGCAATGTCACTTGCGCGCCGTTTTCCGGCAGCGCGTAAAACGTAGACATGGGCGCTTCTAGTTCGTAGCCCACACCATGAACGTCCAGTAACAGGTAAGGTGGTTTTTTTTCAACCAAGACGCCAGTCAATCTGCCAATCATGCCGTTAATCCTTTATCATATTGGGACGATATAGTATGCCACGAACTTTGATTCCTTCACCCACCACAACGCGGCTCGGTTTTATGCTCAAATATGTATTGAAAACATTTATTTTATTTTTTTTGTTCGTCGCAAACTTAACGTTGTTTTTTTCGTGGGCCGGACGACTCCCGTTTAATGGCGACTCCAGGCATGACGCCCGCCCTCCTTCATGGATTGCTGCCGCACAAGCGAATATTCAAGAAAGCCCGCTACCGCAAACCATTCAGCCCGAGGTTGTGTCGCACCATGAGGCAATGGCGGACGCCGTTAGGCCATGTGCAACATCACAAGCGGGCTGTAGCGAGCCTGCGCCATGGTTGCCCATGCCGCACACCGCCTTGCATCCCGATGCGCATGGTACGCCACCACAATGGGAAATGGACGCGCTGTTTACCAGGATAGCCCAACCGAATGTAAAAAATCTGACCATTTACACCAGCAGCGCGCTGGCGGGTCGCCAGCAGCAAATGGTATTGGCGCAACAAGTGGCGAGGACAATTTATCCACACCAGCAAGCCATCACAATTAGGCTCAATTATGCCAGCATCGCACCAGATGCTGTGATGATTGCGTGGCGGGAAAATAGCAAGTAATCCAACTGGAAAACCGCTTTGGGGAACCTCTCCTTCCCCTCATGTTCAATTCGGAAAACCGTGTTTTCTCGTGGAGAGGGAGGGATTTTTAGAGGTGTCTGTTGGGATAGCGTAAATTCCAGAGCAGAACATTGCTACGTCAGTCGGGGACGGGGATCGGCGCAAGGAAAAGAAAGCGGCGTGCGAGTTCCGCGTTACGTACCCGCACCGGATTGGGCGTCTTCCACCACACGAACTACATCGCCATCATTCAAAAATGCGCCGCCGCTGGATACCACGCGGGTCGTGGGCATGATGCCTTCAAGAATTTCGACCTTATCCTGCGTGCGGCGACCTGTTTTTACCTGGTGTTGGGCGATGCGATTTTCTTGATTCACTTCAAACACATAAGCATTGCCATCGCGCAAAATGACTGCGGTTGGCGGCAGGCTTAAGGCCGATGCTGAACCAATATGAATTTTGCCTTGGGCAAACATGCCCACTTTGGCTTGGCTCTCTGCTGGCAAACGGACATACACCGTGGCGTTGCGCGTGTTGGGGTTGAGTGTGGGCGCGACCATGCGCACTTCACCTTCTACTTCTGCGCCATCCGGCAAAGTCAGGCGCGCACGCTGACCAGGTTGAATCGCTGCCAGGTGGTTGCCAGCAACTTCGGCGTGCCACTCTATGCGGTTTTGCCGTACCAGGCGGAATAATTCAGTGCCCGCTTGCACCACGGCACCCAGTGTGGCGTTGCGTGTGGCGATGATGCCGTCGTCCACGGCAATGATTTGGGTTTGTTTTAAGCGGATTTGTTGAATATGCAATGCGGCTTGCTGTGCGCGCAAATTGGCTTTGGCAGTGGCCTCACCGGTAAGATATTGATCTATTTGCTGGGCAGCCAGCGCACCGTCCGCTTTAAGGCCGCGCGCACGCCCCGCGTTGGCGCGCGCTTCAGCCAATGCGGCCTCGGTTTGCGCCACTTTGGCCTCCGCTTGCGCCATATCCGCTTGCACGGATTCTTGCTCTAACAACGCTAACACTTGGCCCTGTTTAACCACATCGCCAACATCCGCCAGCAATTTATCAATACGCAACCCACTGATTTCAGAAGCAATCACCGCATCCTGCCAGGCATTTAGTGCGCCACTGGCTTCAATCACCGCATCCCATTGCTGTTGCGTGGGCATGGTCAATGTCACTGTCAACGCGGCTTTGGGCGCAACTGTGGGCGGTGGTTCGGCGATCACCATTGCTATGGGGCAAGCCAGGTAAAATAACAGGCCGGCTGCCCATCCAATAGAATGCCGGAAAACCGTTTTCATGGACATCAATCTTTTTCCTGAGTTTTTGTGGAAAAATCTGGGCAATACAGCGTGGTTTATGGTATTAGGTTAGGCGGATTTTGATAAGCCAATGTCCTCAAGAAATTTTTTCACACTGTCAAGCCAGGATGTAGATTTGGGCGTGTGCGGCATGTTACTGTCGCGCATAGAATTTTGAAATTCAATGAGCAATTCTTTTTGTTTGGCAGTTAAATGCACGGGCGTTTCTACTACGATACGGCAGTGTAAATCGCCTTGCGGGCCGCCGCGCACAGGTTTAATGCCTTTGTTGGCTAAGCGGAATACTTTGCCAGTTTGGGTTTCTGGTGGAATTTTCAACAGCACTTTGCCGTCTAGCGTGGGTACTTCTAATTCGCCGCCCAAGGCCGCAGTCACGATATCAATGGGTACTTCGCAGTATAAGTTATTATCTTCACGAACAAAAATGGCATGTGGCTTGATGTTGATTTGTACATATAAATCGCCGTTAGGGCCGCCGTTAAGCCCAGCCTCGCCTTCGCCGGATAAACGGATGCGATCCCCTGTGTCTACGCCTGCTGGAATTTTGACGCTGAGGGTTTTGTGCTCTTTGACCAGTCCTTGGCCTCGGCAATCTGGGCAGGGGTCGCGCACAATTTTGCCCGTGCCGTGACATTTTGGGCAGGTCTGTTGAATAGAAAAGAAATTTTGTTGCACGCGCACTTGGCCCATGCCATGGCAGGTGTTACAGGTGATGGGCGAGGTGCCAGGTTTGGCACCGCTGCCATTGCAGGTCTTGCACGCCACATGGGTGGGAATGCGAATTTTGACTTCAGTACCGCTAACGGCTTCCTCTAGCGTGAGCGTTAAATCATAGCGCAAGTCCGCGCCGCGATAGACGCGGTTACGCCCGCCACTGCGTCCGCCACCAAACATATCGCCAAATACGGACTCAAAAATATCCCCAAATCCACCTTCAAACCCGCCAGGGGCACCATGTCCTTCCAATCCGGCATGGCCAAATTGGTCATACGCCGCGCGTTTGCGTTCGTCGCTAAGAATTTCGTAGGCTTCCTTGACTTCTTTGAATTTTTCTTCCGCACTGGCATCGTCTTGATTGCGGTCAGGATGGAATTTCATGGCCAATCTGCGATAGGCGCTTTTGATTTCGCTTTCCGAAGCGTTTTTATTGACACCTAAAACTTCATAATAATCGCGTTTGGCCATGTGGAAAATTCTCCAGGAAAACTATTGGAATAAGGTAAGTTGGTTTAAATAGGCGTGTGTTGCGTTACAGGGTGTTGCGCCAGTGCCAACACTTCTTCAACGGAATTGGCCTGAAAACAATGCCCCATGCAGGTAAATAATGCCTCTTCCGGCAGGGCGTGAATCCAGGTGCGTTGATTTTCTGAAAGTGGCGCGAATTTTTTTTCCAAGATAAAAATCAAACTGTTGGCAGTGCCTTTCTGTGTCCCTATGGCCTTACCCCAGACCTCACCCTGTGCTCTGCCTTCGGCAGTGGCTTGGGCATACCATTCTTGGATTGTTTCCGCCAACATGCTACGTACCTCACTGAGTTGATTAAAGTCTTGACTAAAAATGTAATCCGGAAATTTTTGCGGTAAAGCCACCTGCCGAAGCCATGCTGCAAAAGCACGGCGCAGACTGTCTTGCTGCGGCGTATGCAACCACTCCAGCAAAGCATCAAGTACGCGGGACATCTTCACGCGATTTACTACTTTCCAGGCGGAACAGTGCCGCACTGAGGTTTTTCAGCGGGGATAGCTCCGCCTCGCTGTAGCACCCTTCATCAATCAGTAAGTAGCGCAAGCTTGGCGCATAAGTTTGCAGTCCATCTGGCAGCGGAGCCAATAAGTCGCAGAGGTCGCGAGCCGCGTTCCACCGTGGTTTGCCACTGTACAGCACCAGTGGCAAGGCCGGTGGTAGCCGCCCGCCTTCGGCGAGTTCGTCCCGCGCGATCAAGTCCTGGTAGAGCAACCCCAGGTAGGTCATCATCCGCACCGCCATGTAGGTATCTACTGTGGACTGAAATTCCAGCAGAAGATACACATACAGCCAGCGCTCACGCCAGCGCACCCGCCAAACCATATCTTCTTCACGTTGGCGCAGGTCGGCGCTGACATAGCTGCCATGAACCTTTTCCAACGTTTCAAAATCCAGCTCCGCCACCCACGGCTCGTGAACAAACCCCACCAGCAGATCCCGCACCATCTGGGGATGCGAGAATAGCAGCTTGTAGCCAGCGTCATGCGCGGGCATGTGTTAGCGGCGCAAGAAAACGTGAGTCGTGGCGTGGTGGGGAAAATTACCGCTTGTCCTTAATTTCCTCGAATTCTGCATCTACCACATCGCCGTCCTTGTCATTGGCAGCGGCTTTTTCGGAAGCCTTGCGTGCGGCATCGCTGAATCCATCCATGTTTTCCGCGCCGTCCGTGCCCGCGTTGCCGGATTGGGCGTACAAATGTTCGGCCATTTTACCAGAAACCTCTAGCAACGCCTTGGTCTTGGCCTCAATATCGTCCTTGTCGTCGCCTTTGGCCGCTTCTTTGAGCGCGTCTATGGCTTGCTGAATGCGTGTTTTTTCGTCCGCGCTGATTTTGTCGTTCACTTCTTGCAAGGTTTTTTCTGTGGAATGAACTAAGTTGTCCGCATGATTGCGCGCAAACACCAATTCATGGAATTTTTTATCTTCCGCTGCGTGCGATTCCGCATCCCTAACCATGCGCTGGATTTCATCCTCAGACAAGCCGCTGCTGGCAGTGATGCGGATAGATTGCTCTTTGCCCGTGGCTTTGTCCTTGGCAGATACATGCAAAATGCCGTTGGCGTCAATGTCAAACGTAACTTCAATTTGCGGCATACCGCGCGGCGCGGTAGGAAGACCCATCAAGTCGAATTTGCCCAATGACTTGTTGGCAGAGGCTTTTTCGCGTTCGCCTTGCAATACATGCACGGTGACCGCGGTTTGGTTGTCCTCGGCGGTGGAAAAAGTCTGGGTTTGCTTGGTGGGAATAGTGGTGTTTTTTTCAATCAATTTGGTCATTACACCGCCCAGGGTTTCAATGCCCAAACTCAGCGGCGTTACGTCCAGCAGCAGCACATCTTTCACTTCACCGGTAAGCACGCCGCCTTGAATGGCCGCGCCAATGGCCACCGCTTCGTCGGGATTCACGTCCTTGCGCGGTTCTTTGCCAAAAAAATCCTTGACGCGGTCTTGTACTTTGGGCATACGGGTCTGACCGCCGACCAGAATGACTTCATCAATTTGTGCGGCAGACAAGCCTGCGTCTTTGAGCGCGGTGCGGCACGGGTCGATGGTGCGTTCCACCAGGTCTTCTACCAACCCTTCAAACTTGGCGCGAGTCAATTTGATATTCAAATGCTTAGGCCCGCTGGCATCGGCGGTGATGTATGGCAGGTTGATGTCGGTTTGTTGGCTGGAAGACAGCTCGATTTTGGCCTTTTCCGCTGCCTCTTTTAAACGCTGTAAAGCCAGCGGGTCGTTGTGCAAATCAATACCCGTGTCTTTTTTGAATTCTGTGGCAAGAAAATCAATAACACGCATGTCAAAGTCTTCGCCGCCCAGGAAGGTGTCACCATTGGTGGACAGCACTTCAAATTGATGCTCGCCGTCCACTTCGGCGATTTCAATGATGGAAATGTCAAACGTGCCACCACCCAAGTCGTATACCGCGATTTTTTGATCGCCGCGTTTTTTATCCAGTCCGTAGGCCAGCGCCGCAGCAGTGGGTTCGTTGATGATGCGCTTGACTTCTAAACCAGCAATGCGGCCTGCGTCCTTGGTGGCTTGGCGTTGCGAGTCGTTAAAATAGGCTGGCACAGTAATCACCGCTTGTGTGACTTCTTCGCCCAAATAGTCCTCAGCGGTTTTTTTCATTTTCATCAATACGCGCGCGGATACTTCGGGCGGAGCCATTTTTCTGCCCTTGGCTTCAACCCAGGCATCGCCGTTATCCGCACGGACGATTTTGTACGGCACCATTTTGATGTCGCGTTGCACCACATCATCGGAAAATTTACGACCAATCAAGCGCTTAACCGCAAACAAAGTGTTTTGCGGATTCGTTACTGCCTGGCGCTTCGCAGATTGACCGACCAGGATTTCGCTGTCGTCGGCATAAGCCACAATAGAGGGCGTGGTGCGCGCGCCTTCGCTATTTTCAATAACCTTGGGCGCTTTGCCTTCCATCACGGCCACGCAAGAGTTGGTAGTGCCCAAGTCAATTCCAATAATTTTTGCCATACTTTGTTACTCCGTTACTCCATGAATAAGTTGACCGCGTAACGCGCTGGCGAAACCAGCGTTCGCGTTAAAGTTGTCTTATTTTTAAGGCATTGATAGCGCTTTTCAAGCGTTGCCTGCTACGCATTACAATGCTTTGGCAACCACCACGCGCGCAGGGCGCAATAAGCGTTCGTTCAGCAGGAAGCCTTTTTGATGAACCACCAGCACGGTGTTGGGTTCGGCTTGCGGCGCGGGCGCGAGGGTGATAGCTTCGTGCAGGTTGGGATCGAATTTCTCCCCTAGCGGATTCAGTTCCAGGATGCCAAATTTTTCCAACGCCGCGCTCATCATGTTGTGAATAAGCACGCCGCCTTCGCGCAGCGTTTGTATATCCGCTGTTTCCTGTTGCGCCGCATTTAAGCCCATTTCCATGCTGTCCTTGATGGGCAGCAGTGCCTCAGCAAACTTTTCCAGCGCATATTTATGCGCTTTTTCAATTTCCCGCTCCATGCGTTTACGTAAATTTTCCTGCTCAGCATGTTGGCGCAGGATTTCTTCTTTGTATTTTTCCACTTGCAGGTTGGCCGCGTCCAGCCGCCGTTGTAATGCCGCTACATCATTGCCCTCATCTGGCTGGGCGGATTCTGTGTCCTGGCCATTGTCTTGCGCGTCTTCTACAGTGGCCGCCGCTTCCTCTGGCACAGTTTGCGATTCGGTTGCCGGGTCTGGAGATAGCCCAGGTTGCGGGGGTGTTTGTTCTTCAACCGTCATAATAAAAATGCTCCCTCCTGAATTTTTTTAAGAAAATCCGTCCGCGCCAGTCATGGCGCGGTGGAGAGAATTATGGGGGTAGGGGTTAGTTATTCAACGGTTGTTCAACAGGCTCTATTTTCACTTGGGCCAGCCCGCTGGCAATCATGCCCAATTTTTTTGCAGCCGCACGCGAGACATCAATCACGCGCTTGCGCGCCCTGGGGCCTCGGTCAGTGATGCGTACTACCACAGATCGGCGGTTTTTTAAGTTAGTCACGCGCACTTGCGACCCCAATGGCAGATGGCGGTGCGCTGCGGTAAGATCATGTTTATTGTAAGTATGTCCGCTGGCAGTGCGGCGGCCATGAAATTTATCGTGGTAATATGAAGCCAACCCTGCGTCATTTGCGCTGGATTGGGCAGAGGTGGTTTCGCGCGCGAGTCCATTCTGTAGCGGCCAGCATAACGTGATAGGTAAAATTACGTGTAAAAAAATAATGCGTTTCATCAGTACATCTCCAGCAAGTTTGCGCTTGTTGTAGAAGTATGCCAAAAGGCTTGCGTCCTTGAAGTGGCGTTGCGCAGGTTTGTCTTGAAAAATCGCGTAGCCAAGGCCGCATAGCCCAGGGCGCAATCCTGGGCCAGCCGGTGTGAGAAAAAATGGATGCGAACTATTGATCAGGGTTGACCCGTTCGCGCAATTCTTTGCCTGGCTTAAAATGGGGTACATGCTTGGAAGGCAAGGACACCGAGTCGCCGGTTTTAGGGTTGCGCCCAACGCGGGGTGGACGGTAGTGCAGGGAAAAGCTGCCGAATCCGCGAATTTCTATGCGCTCGCCATTAGAAAGTGCGGAGGACATGTGTTCTAAAATACTTTTTACAGCAGAATCAATGTCTTTCTGGGTTAATTGGGTTTGTTTACACGCCAAGACTTCAATCAATTCGGATTTGGTCATGAGTAGTTTTCCTTAGATTCGTTAGATAGTTAAGTATGCGCGTAAAAAGCAGTGACAGTGTTACGGGCTGCCAGCGCGCAGATGCGCGCTGGTTGTTTCACGCACAAGGCTGAACTTACTCGGCCTTTTTACCCTCCAGTTGCCCTTTCAGTTCATTTAGCACATTCATAGCATCATCGCCCAGATTGGTGTTCAGATTGGCCTGGCCACCTGCGTAATTGCTGATAGCCGTCTGTTCATCTTCCTGGTATTTGGCTTTAATGGACAATGAAAGTACACGCCGTTTGCGCTCCATGCCTAGAAATTTAGCTTCGATTTCCTCGCCTTCCTTCAGCACCGTGCGCGCATCTTCTATGCGCTCGCGCGCCAGTTCGGACACGCGCAGATAACCTTCCACGCCGTCTGCCAACTGCACCAGTGCACCCTTGGCGTCAACTTCACGCACCACTCCCTTAACGATACTGCCTTTTTCGTGCAGCGTCATATAGTTGGAGAATGGGTCTTCGGCTAATTGCTTGATGCCCAGCGAGATGCGCTCGCGTGGCGCATCCACTGCCAACACGATGGCTTCCACGTCGTCGCCCTTTTTGTACTCGCGTACCGCTTCCTCGCCGGATTCGTTCCACGAAATATCGGACAAATGCACCAAGCCGTCGATGTTGCCATCCAGACCCACGAAAATGCCAAAATCGGTGATGGATTTGATTTTGCCAGTAACGCGGTCATTCTTAGAATGGGTGGCAGCGAATTCTTCCCAGGGATTGGGATGGCATTGTTTGATGCCCAGTGAGATGCGGCGGCGATCTTCGTCAATATCCAGTACCATGACTTCCACTTCGTCGCCCACTTGCACGATTTTGGATGGATGCACGTTTTTATTGGTCCAGTCCATTTCCGACACGTGAACCAAGCCTTCCACGCCTTCTTCCAGCTCCACAAAGCAGCCGTAATCGGCCAAGTTGGTGACATGGCCCAGGATTTTAGTTTTTTCTGGGTAGCGTTGCGAAATGTTGTGCCAGGGGTCTTCGCCCAATTGCTTGAGTCCCAGCGAAACGCGAGTGCGCTCGCGGTCGAATTTCAGTACTCTGACTGAGATTTCATCGCCAATGGTCACTACTTCGTTGGGGTGCTTGACACGGCGCCAGGCCATGTCAGTGATGTGTAGCAGGCCATCCACACCGCCCAAATCGACAAATGCGCCGTAATCAGTAAGATTTTTGACCGTGCCCTTGAGCACCATGCCTTCCTGCATGGTTTCCAGTAGATTTTGGCGTTCTGCATCATTTTCGCGCTCGACCACCGCACGGCGGGAAACCACCACGTTGTTGCGTTTGCGGTCTAGCTTAATGACTTTGAACTCTAACTCCTTGCCTTCAATGTGCGTGGTGTCGCGCACCGGACGTACGTCCACCAACGATCCAGGCAGGAATGCGCGCACTTCGTTGAGGTTGACCGTGAAGCCACCTTTTACCTTGTCGGTAATCGTGCCCACCACAGTGATATTTTCCTCAAAGGCTTTTTCTAAATCCTTCCACACCGCAGCGCGCTTGGCTTTCTCGCGCGACAGCCGGGTTTCGCCCCAGCCGTCTTCCACGGTGTCTAGGGCAACTTCAACCGTGTCCCCTACGGATACTTCCAATTCGCCCCGCTCGTTACGAAATTGTTCGATGGGGATTACGCCTTCGGATTTCAGTCCGGCGTTGACAATGACCACGTCATTGCGGATTTCCATAATCATGCCCGTGACAATGCTGCCAGGCTGCATGGTTTGTTGTGACAGGCTTTCTGCAAAAAGTTCGGCAAAGCTCTCGCTCATTCATCATACCTTTCTCAGTCTAGGGTCATATTCCTATTTGGCCCGGACTGGTTGTGCTAAAACCGCAGTAAATTGCGGGTCAGTGGAAAATAGCCAGTGAACTTCCTTGTGCACTGACACGGATGCCTTCCAAACGGAAGGAAAATCAATAAAATAAACACCGCAGCGCGGTCTAGGGCAGATACCCCGCCAACCGCGCCCAGGCGCGCGCTTGCGCCAACACGGCTTCCACGTCCAGCGCCGAGGTGTCGAGCACGTGCGCGTCCGCCGCAGGTTGTAGCGGCGCAGCAGCACGCGCTTGATCACGCTGGTCGCGTTCGCGTTGTTGGGCAAGGGCGTTAAGAGTATCACTTATCCCTTTTTCTTTCAACTGCTTAACCCGGCGCTGCCAGCGCGCCTCAGGACTGGCGGTCAAAAATAGTTTACACCCAGCATCGGGAAACACTACGGTGCCCATGTCACGGCCATCAGCAATCAGGCCTGGCGGCTGACGAAAGTCGCGCTGGCGTTGCAGCAGTGCCTGGCGCACAGCAGGCATGGCAGCGGCTTTGGAAGCCGCGTTGCCGGTGCTTTCCATGCGCAGCGCACGTGAAATTTCTTCATCGTCCAAGTACACGCCCATGCCATCCCCATCCGGGGCAAAACGCAAGTTCAAGCGACCCGCCAAATCTGCCAACTGCGTTTCCTCGGTTAAATCCAGCCCTTGGCGCAAGGCGGCCAGCGCCAAAGCGCGGTATATCGCGCCACTGTCCAGCACGTGCCAGCCCAGTTCAGCGGCCAGGCCCATGCACAAGGTGCCTTTGCCCACGCCGCTGGGGCCATCAATGGTAATGACCGGAATTGGAGATTGCATCGTGAATTCCTAATCAAGTTGAAGGTTGCGCGCCCAATCTGCGGCCAAGCCCGTGTACGTGGCTGGCGTGAGGGTGAGCAATTGTTGGCGGGCTGGTGCTGGAATGGGCAGGGCATTAATAAACTCTGCCAGTTGTTCGCGGCCCACCGCCTTGCCGCGCGTCAGTGCCTTAAGCTTTTCATACGGTTCAGGCACGCGGTAGCGGCGCATTACGGTTTGTAGCGCTTCAGCCAGCACTTCCCAGTTGGCGTCTAAATCTGCGGCCAATGCAACGGGATTGACTTCCAGCTTGCCCACGCCGCGCAAGGCCGAATCATAAGCAATCAAGCTATGGGCAACGCCCACGCCCAGCGTGCGCAACACCGTGGAGTCGCTTAAATCGCGCTGCCAGCGCGATACCGGCAGTTTGGCAGCCAAGTGGGTGAACAGTGCGTTGGCAATGCCGACATTGCCCTCAGCATTTTCAAAATCAATGGGATTGACTTTATGGGGCATGGTGGATGAGCCTATCTCGCCAGCCACGGTTTTTTGCTTAAAATATCCCAACGAAATATACCCCCAGGTATCGCGGCAAAAATCCAGCAACACCGTGTTAAAACGCGCCAGTGCGTCGAATAATTCTGCCATGTAATCGTGCGGCTCGATTTGGGTGGTGTACGGATTCCACACCAACCCCAGCGATTCTACAAAATGTTGCGCAAAATGCGGCCAATCCACTTCAGGATACGCGCAAACGTGGGCGTTGTAATTGCCCACCGCACCGTTGATTTTGCCCAAAATAGGCACGGTTGCCACTTGTGCGCGCTGGCGTTGCAGGCGGTAGACCGTGTTGGCGATTTCCTTGCCCACCGTGGTTGGGGTGGCAGGTTGGCCATGCGTGCGCGCCAGCATGGGCTGCTCTGCCAGCGCGGTTGCCAGCGTGGCCAGGGCGTGGATGAGTTTATCCATAAGCGGCAGCAACACAGTGTCCCGTGCGGTTTTCAGCATCAAGCCATGCGCCAAGTTGTTCATGTCCTCAGAGGTGCAGGCAAAATGAAAAAATTCGTGATAGGGTTCTAACTCGACTTGGCCCTGGATCGCTTCTTTAAGAAAATATTCCACTGCCTTCACATCATGATTGGTCACGCGCTCCAACGCTTTGACGCGCAGCGCTTGCTCTAAGCCAAAATCGTCCGCCAGCCTACCCAACCAAGTGCGCACGTCTGCGGGCAACGCGGGCAGTTCAGCGATGCCCGGCACCTCGGCCAAGGCCTGAAACCAACGAATTTCAATGCGCACGCGCCAGCGGATCAGCGCAAACTCGCTAAAAATTTCGCGCAAAACCTCGGTTTTGGCAGCATAGCGCCCGTCCACGGGCGAGATGGCAGTGAGGGATGACAATTCCATAGGTGGGTTCCTTATGCTTAAAATTCGCTAACCGCAAAACAAATGCCCTGGAGTGCCAAGCCGCAGCTTGGCGCGCGCCGCTCGGCACGCATCCTTTCGGTTAGGATACCCATAGATGCCAAGGCACTGCAATTGGTTTGAAATGAGGCTATACTGGTACCATATTCACGGTCAGATGCCAGGAAATTTATGCTCAGGGTCAGTAAACTCACCGATTATGCCACAGTACTCATGGCTTGGCTGGCAAAAAATCCCAGCCAAGCGTGTACTGCGGCGGAAGCCGCGCAGGCGGTACGGCTGCCGCCGCCCACTGTGCGTAAGTTGCTAAAATCCTTGACCAAATCCGGCTTATTACAATCGCAGCAAGGCGTGAAGGGCGGCTATCGCCTGGCGCGTGCGCCACAGGACATTTCCGTGGCGCAGGTGGTACAGGCCATGGAAGGCCCCATCGCCTTAACCGAATGCAGCAGCGCGCAGCCCACCTGCGCCCAAGCAGCGGTATGCGGCATGAAGGACGGCTGGCAAGGAATTAACCACGCGATTTTCTTGGCCTTGGCTGAAGTCAGCCTGGCCGCGCTCAACCAACCGCCGCCTGAGCAGCCGGTATATTTTTTAGAACAACGGCCTGAATAACCGCCACCCAACGCGCTACGCCACGCCAACTCATAGGGAGACCGCAATGACCACGCAGGCCATTGATGATGTAATCAATCAAGAATACAAACATGGATTTATCACCGAAATCGACGCCGATACCATACCCAAAGGCTTGAACGAAGACATCGTGCGACTGATTTCCAGCAAAAAAAACGAACCAGAATTTATGCTCGCCTGGCGGCTGGAAGCTTTTCGCTATTGGCTGACGCTGCGCGAGCCAGAATGGGCGTATGTGCACTATCCGGCGATTGATTATCAGGGTTTGTACTATTACTCTGCGCCCAAAATAAAAGAACGCCCAAAAAGCCTGGACGAAGTAGACCCCAACTTACTGGAAACATACAAAAAACTCGGCATTCCCCTGCAAGAACAGGAAATGCTTGCTGGCGTGGCTGTGGACGCAGTGTTTGACAGCGTGTCGGTGGTAACCACCTTCCGCGAAAAATTGGCCAAGGAAGGCATTACCTTCTGCTCATTTTCCGAAGCGTTGCACACTCATCCCGAATTGATTCAGCGCTATTTGGGCAGCGTAGTGCCCTACAAAGACAATTATTTTGCCGCGCTCAATTCCGCTGTATTTTCCGATGGCTCGTTTTGTCATATTCCCAAAGGCGTGCGCTGCCCAGTGGAATTGTCTACCTATTTCCGCATTAACGCGATCAACACCGGCCAATTCGAACGCACGTTAATTATCGCCGAAGAAGGCAGCTATGTCAGTTACTTAGAAGGCTGCTCCGCGCCCCAGCGCGATGAGAATCAACTCCATGCCGCTGTGGTGGAACTGATTGCGCTCGACAACGCGCAAATTAAATATTCCACCGTGCAAAACTGGTATCCTGGCGATGAAGAGGGTCGCGGCGGCATTTACAACTTCGTTACCAAACGCGGCGATTGCCGGGGTAAAAATTCAAAAATTTCGTGGACGCAAATCGAAACCGGCTCGGCCATCACTTGGAAATATCCATCGTGCATTTTGCGCGGCGACAATTCAGTGGGCGAATTTTATTCAGTCGCGCTCACCAATCACCGCCAGCAGGCGGATACAGGCACCAAAATGATTCACATGGGCAAAAATACCCGCAGCACGATTATTTCTAAAGGTATTTCCGCTGGGCACGGTTCCAACGCCTACCGTGGCCTGGTGCGCATTTTGCCCAGCGCGGACAACGCACGCAATTACACGCAATGCGACTCGCTATTGCTCAGCCCCACCTGCGGCGCGCACACCTTTCCTTACATAGAAGTGCAAAATCCCACTGCCAAACTAGAGCACGAAGCCACCACTTCGCGCATCAGCGAAGATCAATTATTCTATTGCCAGCAACGCGGCATCGCCGCTGAAGACGCGGTGTCGATGATTGTCAACGGTTTTTGCAAGGAAGTGTTCAAAGAACTGCCCATGGAGTTTGCCGTAGAGGCGCATAAACTGCTGGGCATCAGTTTGGAGGGCAGCGTAGGCTAGCGGCTCATTATA
>DYPE01000041.1 GCA_020720085.1 Dichelobacter nodosus
TTTGGTTGCGCTGACGGCCCCATCTGGCTACACTATCTAACTTGCGCAGGGGTTGGTACGCCGTACCCAATCATCTCAACTTGGCGGCAATCAATTGATTTATAAAAATATTTATTTTGACCTCCTTGCGTTAAGTGTGCTATGAAGTGGCGAAACATTGGTATAGAACCTTGGTGTGTCCTGACGGTATGTCTCCGTGATGGGTTCACACAAAAAACAATTAAATAAAAACCATATAGACTGGATGATTGAAATCAAGCGGATCGAAACCGGTGAATCCGCCGAATACCGGCTGACCTATATTCAAGACGATCCGGAAGCCCGCTGATGTGCGCAATAGCCTTCGATCTTGAAACGGTTTGAAAGGCGAACGGGCATTGCTGGGTTAGCGGTGCGCTTCATCCAAGGTGGAGATGCCCATGGTGGCTTGGACTTCTGCGTAGCCTATGCTTTGTACTTGCCTAACAATTTCATGTAACAATTGTTCCAGCCGTTCTGCATTACGCCGCGAAGCGCCGGGGGCCAGCAGTGCAAATTGGTAGTTGTTTAAGCGGTAAACCATATCAGAACTGCGGAAGCGTTTTTTTGCAAGTTTGGCAAAATGCTGAATCATTTTGCCATAACTGGGTGCGCCATAGTTGTGGAATAGGGCTTGAAAATTCTCAATGCTAATCACCGCGATGGTGAGGTCTGGAATGCGACCTTCGGCGAACACTTTGGTAAACAATGCACTGTCGCGGTCAAATGCAGCGCGGGTGCCCAAGCCTGTGAGTTTGTCGGTATATTCAATTTTGGTGTTCGCGCGATTTTCCTGTTCCAGCAAGCGTTCTTCTAACATCCATTCGTGAAGTTCACGTTCTGCCAGAAATTTTTGGCCCCATGCCTGTTGCAAAAAAGAAATTGTGTAGGTAAGCAGCGTACCAAACGCCAGTAGCCAAATCAACTCGCCCACCAGCCGCCAAGCGGGTACTCCCAGCCATACGGCCCACGCGCCACCCAGCATCCATGCCACAGCAAGCACCAGAGTGGCCATGGCCACGCGCCGTGCGCAAAAAGACAACGCAGTGACCGCCACTAGCGTCAGCCCTAGAGCAATGGAAGCTGCGTTTCCTTCCTGGATGAGCGGGTAAAATATGGCTAAAATCAACGCAAATGCGTCAATTATGGGCAATGAATATAGTTTTTCTAGCCAATGCAAACCGCGCGCATGTGCAAACTTCCACGATAGCCAGGCTAAACTTAAAAAAATAACCGCCAATGCAATCCACACCTCCTTGACCGTTATACTGGCAGAGGAAAACAATCCCAGTCCTAGAAATCCTGCGGCAGCCATCATGCGCGCTGGTAACCATATTTTTGCGCAGGCTTGCTGGATGTCTTCCATAATTTCTTGTAAATAAGGATCGTCTGGATGGTAAAATAGTTTTCCAATCAAGTGGATTCTCCTGATGTGTATAACGGCTGGCGGGAAACGTTGACGCTAATCCCGTGGTGTTACGGCAAATGCAAGCAAATCCAGCGCCAATTAACCCATATACGAATGCCTATACCTACTGCCTATTTTGGCAACTGTAACAAAAAATAAGGAGTTGTGTATTATTATTCCCCATTATGCCATGCTGTTTGGTGTGTTGTTGAGTACGGCGCTGTTGCTGTGGATTGGTGCGCGGCTGGACTGGAGCGAGTTTTGGAATACACTACACAGTGTGCAGCCTGGCTTTTTGATGCTGGGCGCGGTTGGCGTATGTGTCAGCATGGGCTTGCGCACGTTGCGTTGGACGTGGCTGGCTGGGCGGCCCGCGCGCGATTTTCACCTTTTTTGGCGCGCATTTGCCTTGGGTTATTTGGGCAATTTGATTTATCCAGCGCGCGCGGGTGAAATTTTACGCGCTGTGGCGCTGGCCCAATTCGCACAAGTGCCGTTGCCCCAAGCTGCGGCCAGCGTAATCTTGGATCGTTTTACGGATGTATTGATTGCTGGCGTGCTCATGGCGGTCGTCCTAACTGTGCATGGCCAAGGCACGTACGCCCGCGTTCCGGGCTTAGGCCCGTTTTTGCCTTACGCACTGGCGAGTATGCTGGTGGTTGGAGTGATGGGCTTAGTCGCTGCGGCTCACTGGCAACCAGCATTACAGCGCTGGGTAACCAATTGGCGTGGAAAGCATTTTATTCTACGCGGGCTGCAATCTGCGCTCTCACAGGGATTGGATTTATTGGCGCAACTGGCGCACGGCACCGCCATTGCCCGTATCCTGGCAATGGCAACCGCAGCAGCGTTGATGGATTGCGCGATTGCTTGGGTATTGTTGCACGGCACGGGCTGGGATTTGGAGTTCATGGCAGGTATCACCGTGTATGTATTTGTAGCGCTTGGCATTTCCTTGCCCTCTGCACCAGGATACGTAGGTGTGTTTCAAGCCGCATGTATTGTGGCGTTGGCCTTGCATAATATTCCGCAAAGCCAGGCTGTGGCCTATTCTTTGGTGTTGCAGGGCGTGGTTTTAGGCACAGTGGCGTTGCAAGGTGGTTGGGTTGCCATGCAATATGGCATACGCTTACTATGTCTGCCTACAGCCCAGCCCCAGGCGGATGACGCTGGCAAGAATAAGGCAAAATAATGCATTCAGCACGCGCGTTGTATGCGCCACTGCTGATGCAATACACTATTTTTTTATATAAAAATTAAACTCGCGCGCTAACCAGGCACAATCAGGATTGAATCTATGGCAGTACCAAATCCCGCGCTCGCCCCCACGGCGGCAGCAAACGCTACGATAAAGCTCACCGGCTTGCCTAGCAAACTGGTTAAGGACGGATTGCTAACCGAGGCAGTGGCAGAAGAGGCTTTCTTAAAAGCCAGACAACACGGTAAACCTTTTGTCAGTTACATTGTTCAAGAAAAATTGTTGTCCAGCAAGCAAATCGCGCACGCAGCGTCAAATGAATTTGGCGTGCCTTTGCTGGACATTGATGCAGTGGATTTGGACAAGGAAGTTTATTCGCTGGTTGATGAAAAACTAATCCGCAAGCACAATGCGCTGCCGTTGTTCAAACGCGGCAAACGTTTGTTCGTGGCGGTGTCTGACCCCACCAACATCGCCGCGCTAGAAGAAATCCGTTTTCATACTAACACCATTACCGAACCGATTTTGGTGGATGAGGAACGCCTGGTTAAAGCCATAGAGCGTACCTTGGAAGAAGCGGATACCAGTCTGGCGAACTTGGAAGGCGACGGCTTGGATGGCCTGGAAACCGCCGACACCGAGGAGAATAAAGAAGACGAGGCCAAGGATGCTAGCGAAGACGCGCCGGTCGTGCGTTTCATCAACAAAATGTTGACTGACGCGATTAAAATGGGCGCTTCTGACTTGCATTTTGAACCGTATGAAAAGTATTACCGTGTGCGCTTTCGCGTTGACGGCATGTTGCGTACCATGGCGCGGCCTCCGCTGGGGCTTAAACTCAAAATGGCGGCCCGCATCAAGGTCATGGCGCGCCTGGATGTGTCAGAACGCCGCGTGCCGCAGGACGGACGTATTAAATTAAAGCTGTCCAAAACAAAATCCATTGATTTTCGCGTTAGCACCTGCCCCACGCTGTTTGGCGAAAAAATCGTTATGCGTATTTTGAATTCTGACGCCTCTGCGCTGGACATTGAAATGCTGGGGTACGAGGAAGAACAAAAACGTCTATTCCTTACAGCGCTGGAAAAGCCCTATGGCATGTTGCTGGTCACTGGGCCAACCGGTAGCGGTAAAACCGTATCGTTGTATACGGGGATTAATATTTTGAACCGCGAAGGCGTGAACATCTCCACCGCTGAAGACCCGGTGGAAATTAACTTGCCCGGCATCAATCAAGTACAAATTGATGAGCGCACTGGCATGACTTTTGATAAAGCGCTAAAGGCGTTTTTACGGCAAGACCCGGACATTATTTTGGTGGGGGAAATTCGTGATATCGTTACCGGCGGTATTGCCATCAAAGCAGCCAGCACCGGCCATATGGTGATGGCTACTTTGCACACCAACGATGCGCCGCAAACCCTGACCCGTATGATGGACATGGGTTTGGCACCGTTTGCGATTGCCTCATCGGTGAACCTCATCACCGCGCAGCGGCTGGCGCGGCGTTTATGCAAATTGTGCAAGCGGGAATTGACCATTGTCACTGACCGACCACCGCGCAATGACTTAGAAATTCATAAGGAAACCTTGCTTGCTGAGGGATTTTTGGAAGAACATTTTACCCCGGAATTAAAGTTGTACCGGGAGAATCCCAAGGGCTGTGAAAAATGCTCGGGCGGATTCAAAGGCCGGGTGGGGATTTATCAGGTTATGCCCATTTCCGAGGAAATGCGCCGTTTAATTATGGAGGGCAGAACCTCAATAGCGCTCGCGGATCAAGCCCGCCGGGAAGGCATTCCTGACTTGCGCGCATCCGCGTTGAAAAAATTCCGTGATGGCGTGACCAGCCTGTCGGAAATTAACCGTGTGACCCAGGAGTAATGTATGGCAGCAGTAGCCAAAAAGGACGCCGGTAAGACGGCAGCACCAGTAAAGTCGGAAAATAAGCAGCAAATGTTCATTTACGAAGGCCGCAAAGGGCCGCAAGTGTTCAAAGGCCAAATCCAAGCCACGTCCGAGGCCATGGCCAAGGCGTTGTTGCGCAAACAGGGCATTCAACCGCTTAATATTAAGGCGCAAAAAGTCAAATCCCGCAAGGGCAAACCGATTCAAGCTGGCGATATTGCCCTTTTTGCCCGCCAATTGGCGACCATGATGTCTTCGGGCGTGCCGCTAGTACAATCCTTTGATATTGTGGGCCGAGGTCATGAAAACGGCAATATGGAAAACTTGATCATGACCATCAAAAACGACGTTGAGGCGGGCGGTACACTGGCCGAAGCGTTGCGCCACCATCCGCGCTACTTTGACGACTTATTTTGCAATTTGGTGGAAGCGGGTGAGCAAGCCGGGATTTTGGAATCGCTGCTGGGCAAAATTGCCACGTATAAAGAAAAAAGCGAATCCATGAAGAAAAAAATTAAGAAAGCCCTAACCTACCCCATCGCAGTATTGATTTTTGCGTTTATTGTGACGGCGGTGTTGATGATTTTTGTGGTGCCCGTGTTTGCAGATATGTTTAAGGACTTTGGCGCGGACTTGCCCGCACTCACTGCATTTATCGTTACGCTGTCCAACGGGTTCGTGGCCTACTGGTACATTATTTTCGGCAGCATTTTCGCAGCCGGCTATGTATTTGGCGAAGCTAAACAACGCTCCGTCGCGTTCCGCCATGCGCTGGAACGTCTGTCGCTGAAACTTCCGCTCATTGGCGATTTGCTGGTGAAATCGTCCATTGCCCGCTTCGCCCGCACCCTGTCCACCATGTTCGCCGCCGGTACTCCGCTGATTGAAGCGATGGAATCGGTGGCGGGCGCTACGGGGAATATCGTTTTTTACGAGGCTACTATGAAAGTCCGCAACGATGTGGCCACTGGCACACAATTAAATGTGGCCATGCAAGACACCGGGGTATTTCCCAACATGGTGATTCAAATGGTTACCATTGGCGAGGAATCGGGCGCTATTGACCAAATGCTAAGCAAAGTGGCGGATTTTTACGAAGAAGAAGTAGATAACTTGGTGGACGCACTGTCGAGTTTGATTGAGCCAATGATTATGGCGTTTTTGGCGGTCGTTATCGGCGGTTTGGTGGTGGGGATGTACTTGCCCATCTTCAAAATGGGCCAAGTGGTGTAACCCATATGTTGCGATTGCGCGCCGCTTGGCGCTTTGCCTGGCTAATTTGGTACGTGGCGTGCGGTCTGGCGTTGTGCGCCTTGGTGATTCAACCCGCGCTGTGGCTGAATCCACAACGCAACCACTGGCGCGTGCGGATGCCCATCGTGCGTTGGTGGTTCCGCCGCATTGCGGCCAGCATGAGCCTGCGTATCCATGCGCATGGCCAGCCTACGCAAGAAACCGTGTTATTTGTTGCCAACCACATCACCTGGCTGGATATTATTACGCTGGGCTGCCTGTTGCCTGCCAATTTTGTTGCCAAGCAGGAAGTGCGGCAATGGCCTGTGCTGGGCTGGATGTGCGCTGTGGCAGGCACGCTGTTCGTTCGCCGTGGCGATTTGGATTCCGCGCACGCGGCACTGGCCTTGCTGCAACAACATCTGTTCGCTGGTAAATCCATTGTGGTGTTTCCTGAAGGCACTTCTACAGACGGTAGCCGGGTGTGTCCGTTCAAGCGGCGCTTGTTCCAGCCCGCAGTGGTCCCGGAACGCGGGCGTAACGCGGCCTGTCTAGTGCAAGCCATTGCCCTGGCGTATCCGCACGCTGGCAAGCCTAGTGCGGTGATTCCTTTTATCGGCAATGATACCCTGCTTACCAATTTGTTGCGCATTGTCGGCCAGCGTGAAATCGTGGTGGAAGTGTATTTTCAGCCGGTTCAAGCGCCAGCACCTGACCAGGACGCGCGCGCAGTAAGCTCTCAAGCCTGGACATACGTGGACGGCCAAATCCGCCAACGCTGGGCGCTCCCCCCCATCGACGCATAAGGAAATTTTGCATGGATGCCGAAAACCTAGCCATTGCCGCGCCATCGCCGCGCCGTTGGGCGATTTGGCTCTTGATTGCCTCTGCCGTACTCACGGTGGCGCTGTGGCAAATGCCTGGCGGCAATTATGCGCTTTATCCCTTCACCATTTTATCCACCTGGTTTCACGAAATGGGACACGGCCTGGCCGCGTTGGCACTGGGCGGCGAGTTTCGTGGCCTTGCGCTGTTCGCCAATGGCTCAGGCATGGCAACCTACGCGCTCCCCGCTGATCATGGCAGCATGGCACCCGCCCTGGTGGCGGCCAGTGGGCCGTTGGGGCCAGCCGTGGCGGGCGCGGTGTTTATCTGGTCAGGGCGTTACCCGATTACTGCCAAATTGTGCTTGTTGATTTTGGGCGCTATGCTGTTGCTGGCGGTGGTGCTGTGGGCCAAAACCTCGTTTGGCGTGACGGCCATGGTGGCGCTGGGCGGCAGCATTTTGCTGATCGCCACGCTGACCGCGCCGTGGTTGCAAGCCTTTGCGATTCAATTTTTCGGCGTGCAGGCCTGTATAAGCACGTATCAACAAATGGATTATCTTTTTATGCGCGCGGCAGAAGTCAATGGCCAGCACATGTTGTCCGACACCGGCCAAATCGCCCATTATGTGGGCTTGCCACACTGGTTTTGGGCTATCGCGCTGTTGGCGCTTTCGGCAGCATTATTGGCCGGCAGCCTGCGGCTGGCGTATCGTTAATGAGAGCGTCGGCACAGCGGAATATTTGCAGCATGAAGTGAATCATTCGGCGGTTAGAGAATCTAGAATTTAGGAGTATGCGTATGTTGATTGCGATTTTAGTGTTGTCCTGGATAACGCTTTGTCTATTGGTCGCCGCGATTGGCCGACATCGAACCATGGGATTTTGGGGATATTTTTTTTCCTCCCTGGTGCTGACGCCGCTCATGGGGCTGCTACTGGTTTTAGTCTCTTGTGAAAAAGATCAAAACGTGCGTAATGCCGGATGACCGAAGACGATTGCTTCGATAAACTCAGCACAAGTGCCGAATGCTCCGCTGTGCGCTATAACTTGCGCAACGCGCGAACGGTCAATGGCTATACATTGGTAATATTATGGACAACCAATTCGCAGGCTGCCACGCGGTAACTGGCGTATTTGGCGCGGCCTGCGGCGCGCTGGTCGGCGCGTGCGTCCACGACTTCGGCAATCCGCGAATATTGTTGATAAAATTGAGGAATTTCCAGGGTAAGATTGATCAGCACCGCCATGCCTGCTGGCGGGGGGGGCGTGCAACCCAAACGCACGGGGGCTTGGCTGTCTGCCACATCGGGATATAGGTCATGGGGAATAAAGCCAGTGTCACGAAATGACCACAGCCATTCATCCATAGCCACAGCTTGCGTTTGCGTGGGTAAATGTATATACACGGTGTGGCCTTGCAGCCAAATTTTTTCTGTTAATCGGCAGGTGAACAGCGCAGTGTGCGCGGGATCAGCGGTTTCTAGGATATAAAAATCTACTTTAGCCATGGCGCGGTTAAGGCTCCAAGGTTTCTTGCAGCAACGCCAAGGTATTCGGCCCCAGCGGCAAGCTAAAGCTGTGCGCAGCCAGCGCCATACCGTCCAAATCCAACAATTTAACCGTGATATACACCTGATTGTCGGCCACGGAATAGGTACCCGCACACACAATGCCCACCGCGCGTTCCTGGCGGAGGCGCGCCAATTCGTGCGCGGGGTCTAGCGTGGCGGAAAATTGAATTTCCAGCACCTCGCGCCCGCGTTGGGTAAAGCGCGCCGCGAAACTTTCCGCCAGCAGCCGTCCTAGCGGCGTAGTGGTGTGCATGTGCCCCAAATCTGCCATGCCCGCCACGACCAGCGGGGCCATGCCCCAATCGGGTGGCAAAGCGGCGAGCAAGGCATCAACGGATTGATATGCGGTCGCTGGAATGTCCGCATCCTTGACAGCGGGTCGTGTCGCAGACGCGAAACATTCCGCTGTGGGCAAACGGCGGGCACATGCGCCATAGGCCGAGCGTTGCGCGCAGGCGGACAACAAGAAAAGCGGAATAGATAAGCACACGAAAACAATAGCAAACAACTTCATGGTTTTGCTTCCCAGATAGGGGCGGTGGTTTATCCCCGCCATAGAGCACTGTAAAATATATGCAGATATTGTATGACATCCCAAGCGGTATTCCGAGGTAAATGCTTATGTTGATCATCCCTGCCATCGATTTGAAAGATGGACAATGCGTCCGGCTTAAACAAGGTCGGATGGAAGACGATACTGTATTTTCTACTGATCCAACCGCCATTGCGGCGCGCTGGGTGGATGCGGGCGCACGGCGACTGCACATTGTGGACTTAAATGGCGCGTTTGCTGGCAAGCCAGTGAATCTTGAAGTTATCCGGGCAATTGTCCATGCGTTTCCCGATTTGCCCATACAAGTGGGCGGCGGCATACGTGACTCAAAAACAATTGAAGCTTATCTAAATTTGGGCGTGGAGTTCGTCATTCTCGGCACCAAGGCTGTGACCGCACCGCATTTTATTGCGGATGTGTGTTTGGAATTTCCAGGCCACATCATTGTTGGCTTGGATGCCAAAGACGGCAAAGTGGCCACCGAAGGCTGGTCTAAATTGTCGCACCATACCGTAATCGACATGGCGCAGCATTTTGAACAAGATGGCGTGAGCGCGATTGTGTATACCGACATTAGCCGCGACGGCATGATGCAAGGCGTCAATGTCGAGTCCACCGCTGAATTGGCGCGCGCCATTCAAATTCCAGTGATTGCCTCAGGCGGCATCACCTCCCTGGACGACATTAAAGCGCTGTGCGTCCATGCGGGCGATGGCATCATGGGGGCCATCACCGGTCGTGCCATTTATGAAGGCACCTTGGATTTAGCACAAGCGCAACGGCTGGCAGCGGATTGTTAAATTAAAGAGAAATCGCGGGTCTGTTGTATTTTTACCAATCATTATGCACAAAAAGGTTGTCGCAGCGAAAAGTCTCTATTATCATAACGACTGTTGGATAGTTGCCACGGCTATCATGAAATGTTGTAACCAGGTTACAGGCGGTCACGCGAGCGGTTCTGTTCGCGCGCTGCGTAATCATTCAGTGTCAAAACCATGAGGACGGACTCAATGCAGCAAGATTATAACGCCCCATCGCCAACGATTCGGCGCATTATCTTAGCCCAAGTATTATCCACGCTACTGGCCAGCCCCTGGGCATGGGCAGAACCGGATTTATCTCCTAGATTTCGATTGTTATCCGCCGAGGCGGAGCAAGAACAAAATACCCAATCCGCCAGCACAGAGGAAGAGGAACAATCCGCTGTCACCCTTTCGTCCTGGCTAAACCCGGAACAATCACTGACCCACATTGACCCTGACGCGCCCACCTTGGTGGAAGGCATCCAATGGTTAAGCGGCGAAGGGCCTGAAACCACGAACGAGGCAAGCGAAGGCGAAGAAGCGCAACCCGCGCCATTGGCCGAGCGCTCTGTGACCGATGAACCCGAACAGGCCGAAACAGCGGACGCCACCACCGAGGATGACGCAGAACAAAGTGAGGAAGAATCAAGCAAATATACCTGGCTTAAGCCCAGCAAACAAAAGCTCTTGCAACAAGCCAACACCTTACTCGGTGTGCCCTATGTGGCGGGAGGCACTTCGCCTAAGGGATTTGATTGTAGTGGCTTCGTGTACTACAACACGAAGTTAATTGGCATTGAAGTGCCACGCACTGCCGCTGCGCAAGCCTCAGTCACCAGTCCCATCAACCGCACACAGTTGCAACCGGGTGACTTAGTATTCTTCAAAATTAACCGTCGCAGCAAGAATATCAGCCACGTAGGCATTTACCTCGGCAACAACCGCTTCATCCATGCGCCTTCCCGTAACAAAAAAGTCACCATCGCCAACCTAAATGACCGCTATTGGAATAAACGGTTTGTGCGCGGCGGTCGGCTGCCAGCTTAATTTAGCTATCTTGCACATTCCGCCCTTGTCCGTTTTTACATGGCCAAGGGCAGGAACCCGCATTGATTTCTCTGTATCTCCCGCAGGCTGACGTGCTGAGCGCCGTATCCTATTGCTTTATCAAAAAAATCTAAAAATCAAACTATAAGGAAAAACACACATGCCTAACTATACCACGCAAGACCTTCGCAATATCGCCTTGGTTGGCCAAAGTGGCGCGGGCAAAACCAGCTTGGTGGAAGCGCTATTGTTCGACGCGGGTGCCATTACACGCAAAGGCAGCGTAGAAGAAGGCAACACCTTGTGCGACTACGATCCACTGGAAAAACAATTCAAACATTCCCTGCACACCAGCCTGGCCAGCATTGACAAACTGGGCAAACACATCAATCTGCTCGACACCCCGGGCTATCCTGATTTCATCGGCCATGCGCTCAGCGCTTTTCCTGCGGTGGAAACGGTGGCTGTGGTAATTAACGCGCAAGCGGGCATTGAAGCCATGACACGCAAAATGCTACACCGCGCAGCGGAACATAAACTATGCCGCCTGATTGTCATCAATAAAATCGATATGCCTGGCGTGGACTTGCCTGGCCTGGTTGATGAAATCAAACAAATTTTTGGCAACGAATGCCTGCCGCTGAACTTGCCAGTGGATCACGGCGCGCGCGTGGTAGACTGCTTTTTCAACCCAGCGGGCGAATCAGATTTCGGCCCAGTGAGTACCGCACACACGCAGATTATCGACCAAGTGGTGGAAGTGGATGAAGCGCTCATGAGTTTGTATTTGGAGCAAGGCGAATCCCTACAAACGGAACAACTGCATGATGCTTTTGAAAAAGCGTTGCGCGAAGGCCATCTGACGCCCATTTGCTTCACTTCCGCCGTTAGCGGTGCGGGCATTCACGAGTTGTTTGAAATCATCACCCGCCTCGCGCCCAGCCCGCTGGAAGGCAACCCCCGCCCATTTTTCAAAGGCGAAGGCACAGCCCAGCCCTTCGCGGTGCAGGCGGATGCAAGCTTGCACGCAGTGGCCCACGTGTTCAAAGTGGCAGCAGACCCGTTTTTAAGCAAATTGGGCTTGTTCCGCATCCATCAAGGTACGCTCGGCAAAGACAGTCAACTGTTTATTGGCGACAGCAAAAAACCTTTCAAAGTTAGCCATTTGCTTAAATTGCAAGGCAGCCGCCAACTGGAAGTGGAACAAGGCATTCCTGGCGACATTTGCGCGCTGGCCAAGGTGGACGGCATTCACCATGATGCGGTGTTGCACGACTCTCACGACGAAGATTTAATCCACTTGCAACCGATGGTTTTTCCCACACCATTGCACGGGTTAGCGATTGTGGCTAAGCAAGGCGAAGAGCAAAAAGTCAGCCAAACGCTGCAAAAATTGGCCGCTGAAGACCCTTGCCTGCAAGTACAGCACGACGCTGAATTAAACCAAACTGTGCTATTGGGCATGGGCGAATTGCATCTGCGCGTGGCGCTGGAAATCATGAGCACGCACTATAACGTGCAAGTGGACACCTTGCCGCCCAAAATTCCCTACCGCGAAACCATTGGCGCAGCCGCTGAAGGCCACTACCGCCACAAAAAACAAACTGGCGGTGCTGGCCAATTTGGCGAAGTATTCCTGCGCGTGGAACCGTTGCCACGCGGCGCGGGTTTTGAATTCGTGGACGCAGTGGTGGGCGGCACGATTCCAGGCACTTTTATTCCGGCGGTGGAAAAAGGTGTGCGCCAAGTTCTAAAAAGCGGCGCGCTTGCTGGCTACCCCATCCATGACGTGCGTGTCAGCGTGTATGATGGCAAAACACACCCGGTGGATTCCAAGGAAGTGGCATTTGTCATGGCCGGCAAAAAAGCCTTTATGGAAGCGGTGGCCAAAGCGCAGCCGCTGCTGTTGGAGCCGGTAATGGAGGTAGAAGTCCATGCGCCAGACGCAGCCATGGGCACGATTACCAGCGATTTAGCCAACAAACGCGGCCAAATTCTGGGTACGGATATGCTGCCGCGCGGCGGGATGATGGTCAAAGCCAAAGTCCCTTTGGCAGAATTAAGCCAGTATCAAACCGAATTAAAAGCGGCCACCAGCGGCAATGGCTCCTTCACCATGGAATTCAGCCATTACGAACCCGTGCCCGCGCACATTCAGCGTCAATTGGCTGAAGCCTTCAAACCGGTTGAAGACAAAGACGCCTGAGCCTGCATTGGGTGAGCTATATATCGGCCTGATGTCTGGCACCAGCGCGGATGGCGTGGATGCCGCGCTGGTCGATTTCAGCAGCTCAGCTCGCCATGGTGGCCACCTGCTGGCCACCATGGCCCACCCTTACCCACCGGCTGTGCGCGATGAAATTTTGCGTATCAGTCAATCCCCCGGGCCAATCGCGCCTGCTGCCTTGGCCACGCTGGATCAACGTATCGCCCAAACCTTTGCGCAAGCCGCGCTGGCGCTATGTCAAACCGCCGGGGTAAATCCAGCGCAAGTGCGTGCCATTGGCAGCCATGGCCAAACCCTATTCCATCATCCGCCCAGCGCAGGCGTGGCGGTGCCCTACACCTGGCAAGTCGGCGATCCCAACCGCATCGCCTGGGACACGGGCATGACCGTGGTGGCCGATTTTCGCCGCATGGACATGGCAGCGGGCGGCCAGGGTGCCCCCCTGGTGCCTGCGTGCCACAGCGCGATGTTTTCCAGCCCAGGCGAACGCCGCGCTGTAGTCAATATCGGCGGCATTGCCAATCTTACCCTGCTCCCTGCACAACCCGATGATATTATTACTGGTTTCGACTGCGGGCCAGGCAATGGCTTAATGGACGCCTGGATTCAACGCCACAATGGCCAAGCCTGGGATAACAACGGCCAATGGGCAGCCAGCGGTCAAATTGACCACGCCCTGCTGGCGCGCTGGCTACAAGACCCCTACTTTCACCAACCGCCACCCAAATCCACAGGCCGCGACTATTTCAACCTGCAACGCTTTGCCCCGCCGTCCGATCGGGCCGGTAGCGGCATTGCCCCGCAACATGTCCAAGCGACCTTATTGGCGCTCACAGCACACGCGATTGCTGATGCCCTACAACACTGGGGGCACAATCCACGCCGCCTACTGGTATGCGGCGGCGGCGCGCATAACACCCGCCTGATGCAAATGCTCGCCGAACTGCTGCCCACATTGCCGGTAGAATCCACCCGCCAGCACGGCATGCCCCCGGACTGGGTGGAAGCCGCCTGCTTCGCCTGGCTGGCGCGCCAACGCTTGCTGGGGCGGCCCGGCAATTTGCCCAGCGTAACTGGTGCGGCCCAGCCCGTGCAGTTGGGGGGGGTGTATTGTCCATAACGTTGCGTGGCCAAACGTGGCACTCCCGGATGACGGGATCACAGCGTCCGGCATGGAATTCCTTATAAAAAAGCCCTTGTCTTTATTGCGTAATGATTGTAACAATAAAATGTCTGTACAATGCGTAACACCAGTCCGCACCATTGCTTGTGCGGTAAATATTGCGGTAATTTATAACACCTGGAGCCAAATGTGAAAGTTCTCAGCGTGGCCGGAACTCGGCCCAACATCATTCAGGAAATGTTGCTCAATCGCATTTTCCGCGAGCGCGGCATTGCAGAAGTGCTGATTCATTCCGGTCAGCATTATGACTATAAGATGTCGCAGAATTTTTTTGAAGAATTCCATCTGCCCACCCCGGATTATCATTTGTCAGTGACTTCCGGCCTGCCAGCACGGCAAATTGGCGAAATCATGACCGCTGTGGAGGAAATTATCCAACAGGAAAAACCCACCGTGACTATGGTGCATGGCGATGTCAATTCCACACTCGCAGTGGCACTGGCCTCGGTGCGCCATCATGTGCCAGTGGCGCATATTGAAGCTGGGTTGCGCACGCCGTATTTGTACAATCCCGAGGAAATTAACCGCAAACTCACTGATCACATCTCGGAGCTGCTGTTTCCTCACATTCAGGAAGCGTATGATTCGCTGATGAAAGAAAACTTCAATCCTAACAGCGTGTTCATGGTGGGGGACATCGTGAATGATACCCTGCAATACACGTTGCGCGAATTCAATATCCAGCCCGCACCGGGCGATTATCTGGTGGCTACCATCCATCGTGCCGAGAACGTGCGCGAGCGCGAGCGCATGGCACAAATCATGGGCGCGCTGGTGGAGTGTGGCGAGCGGGTGATTTTTCCCATTCATCCCAACACCCGCAACAAGTTGGAACAATATGGGCTGATGGATATGATCAACGGTTCGCGCATCGAATTGATTGAACCTATGAAATACCGCGAATTCGTCGAACTGTTGGCAGGCTGCAAAAAACTGGTGACCGACTCTGGCGGCGCACGGCGTGAAGGCTATATTTTGGGCAAGCCAGTAATTGTGGCGGTGGAAATCAATTGGGTACACGCCATGGTAGAATGCGGCTGGAGTGTGATTGCCGGGCCGGACAAGGCCAAACTGCTGGACGCCATCGCCAATCTCAACCCGCCAGCGCAACGCCCGGATATCTTCGGCGATGGCAATGCCGCTGTGCGCATGGTGGATATTTTGCAAGATTGGTATGGCTAAGCCCGCCAACGATTCTGGCAAGGAATCTGTAGTGGAAAATGCTATGATTAGCGTTCAGCGGTTAGATACATTGAGCTGCTCCTCCCACTTTCACAATGCAACTTTAACACCCGGAGTCGTCATCATGAAATCCAATTTAGCCATTGCCGCCGCGCTGGCGGTATTCATCGTCGCGCCGGTGCGGGCGGAAGAAGACCCGCAACAATACATGTACCGCACCACCTGCATGGAGCGCGTGGGTCAAGAGCGCGTGTCAGAAGGAGAAATCGAAACGTATATAGAAAATTGCATGAAAAAATTGCGCGAAGAACGCTATACGCCGCCAGGCGATAATGATCAACCCACGGCTGTTGCGCCAAAATAATCGTAACGGCTCACAGACAGCGCCGTACAACGGCGCTGTTCTCTGCGTGCGGAGCCAAGCGGATTTTTCCCCGCCCGCGCAAGCCCGGAACGCGGGCGTAGCTTCGTTATTCCCAGTGCATAGGATTTTTTTATGTATATCACAATGATAACCCCAGAGTGCGCCCCGGTGGCCAAAGCCGGAGGATTGGGCGATGTCGTGCAGGGGCTGTCCAGGGAATTGGCCATGCGCGGCAACAGTGTGGACATCATCCTGCCCAAATACGACTGTATGCGGTATGACCGTATTTGGGATATGTCCAAAAGTTACACGGACTTATGGGTGCCTTACTACCATGAGTGGATTCACTGCGACGTGCATTTCGGCTTTGTGGATGGGCTGAATTGCTACTTTATCGAGCCGCATTCGCACCACCGTTTTTTTGAACGCGGCTTGATGTATGGCGCGCCCGATGATGTGGCCCGTTTTGGCTTTTTCTCCCGCGCCGCGCTGGAATTTATGATCAAGTCTGGCAAACGCCCGGACATTATTCATTGCCATGATTGGCAAACCGGCCTGGTGCCCGTGCTGCTGTATGAAATTTATCAATCCCAAGGCATGGAACGCAGCCGCGTGTGCTATACCCTGCACAACCTGGGGCACCAAGGCATTACCGGGCCGCAAGTGCTAGAGCAATGCGGCTTGGATCGCACCCGGCTGGCCACAGCGGATAAACTGGCGGATCCACGCCATAACAACGCGATTAATTTGATGAAAGGCGGCATTGTGTACGCCAATTTTGTCACCACCGTATCGCCGCGCTATGCCGATGAAATCCGCTATACCGAACAAGGCCAAGGCTTGCAAGGCGTATTGCAACGCTACTCCGATAAGTTGGGTGGCGTGCTCAATGGCATTGATTACAGCGTGTGGAATCCTGAAATCGATCCGCATTTGCCCGCGCATTATTCACCGCATCACCTTGAAAATAAACGCAAATGCAAAACCGCGTTGCGCCAACGGCTATTGCTACGCGATGAACTCAAGCCTATGGTCGCGGTGGTCAGCCGCCTCGATCGCCAGAAAGGCGTGCACTTGATCGTTCACGCGCTAGAATACGCGCTACGCCACGGTTGCCAATTTACCCTGTTGGGCATGGCGTCGGAAGAGGCCATCAATCGCCAATTTTGGGGGCTAAAGCATTATCACAACGACAACCCGGACTGCCATCTGGAAATCGGCTACGATGAAGAACTTGCGCACCTGATGTATGCTGGCGCGGACATCATCGTCATTCCCAGCCTGTACGAACCCTGCGGCTTGACCCAGCTCATTGCGCTGAAATATGGCACAGTGCCAGTGGTGCGTGCCACTGGCGGCTTGGCAGACACGGTGTTCGACGCCAACCACGCCGAGCGCCCCTACGAAGAACGCAATGGCTATGTATTCCACGACTACACCGAAACGGGCCTGGAATCGGCATTAAGCCGCGCCATTGGCCTGTGGCGGCAATATCCCGAGTATTTCCGGCAATTGCGCCAACATGGCATGTGTCAGGATTATTCGTGGAACCATCCTGGTCAGCATTATTTGAATATTTACGATTACATCCAAGCCAAGTCTTAAGGCCAGCCTACATTTCTCTGCTGCCCTTAACTATTTATCATCACAACCGGACCTTATACCATGGCACAGATTACCGACAGATTAAAAAGTATTCAGGAAGCCCGCCACCACGATCCCTTTGACGTGCTGGGTCGCCATAAAGAACATGGCCAAACCGTAATCCGGGTTTTTTTGCCGAACGCGCAACAAGTGGCGCTTGCCGAAGGCAACCGGCCTATGCAACGGGTTGAGGGCACCGACATTTTTGAATGGTGGGGCGATGATGCGGATTTGCCCGCACATTACCGCATGATTTGGAAAGACTCATCCCAGTATGAACATATTGGCCACGACCCCTACAGCTTTGCCCCGCAATTGTCGGATTTTGACCTGCATCTCTTTGGTGAAGGCAAACACTGGCATGCCTACCGTATGCTTGGCGCGCACGCCAAAGTGGTGGATGGCATTGCCGGCGTGTTGTTTTCCGTGTGGGCACCCAATGCCCAGCGTGTGAGCGTGGTGGGCAGTTTTAACCGCTGGGATGGTCGTCAACATCCCATGCGCGTACACAACAGCCGTGGCGTGTGGGAATTGTTCATTCCCGACATCCGGCCTGGCGAGTTATATAAATTTGAGATTCGCAACCGCGACAGCGGCCAAATTGGCCTAAAAGCCGACCCTTATGGCCAACATTTTGAATTGCGCCCCAAAACCGCATCCATCGTGGTGGACGCCCCCGAACATGTGTGGGCCGACCAAGCCTGGCTAGAAAAACGCAAAAAATCCGACTGGTTGCACCAGCCATTGTCGATTTTTGAAGTGCATCTTGGCTCCTGGCGGCGCGGCGAAGAAGGTGAATTCCTCAATTACCGTGAATTAGCCCACCAACTGGTGGCCTATGTCAAAGACTTAGGTTTTACCCACGTTGAACTGATGCCCATCACCGAGCACCCTTACGACAAATCGTGGGGGTATCAAACCACCGGTTATTACGCGCCCACCAGCCGCTACGGCACGCCAGATGATTTCCGTTACTTTGTGGACTACTGCCATCAACACGACATAGGCGTACTACTCGACTGGGTGCCCGCCCACTTTCCCAAGGACGCCCATGGCCTGGCGCGGTTTGATGGCACCTGCCTGTACGAACACTCTGACCCGCGCAAGGGCGAGCACATGGATTGGGCTACGTTGATTTACAACTACCGCCGCCATGAAGTCAAAAACTTCCTACTGTCTTCAGCCATGTTCTGGTTGGAAGAACTCCACCTTGACGGCCTGCGCGTGGACGCAGTGGCCTCCATGCTTTATCTCGACTATTCGCGCACAGAATGGATTCCCAACGAACACGGCGGACGCGAAAATCTGGAGGCCATTGAATTTTTGCAAGAATTAAACAAAGTTATGCACGGCGAGCATCCCGGCGTGCTGATTATGGCCGAAGAATCTACGGCCTGGGGCGGCGTTACCAAACCAGTATACCTTGGCGGGTTGGGCTTTAGCCTAAAATGGAACATGGGCTGGATGAACGATACGTTAAGCTACATCAAAAACGACCCAGTGCATCGTAAATATCACCATAATAACTTAACCTTCAGCATGTTGTACGCATTTTCTGAAAACTTCCTGCTGCCGTTTTCGCACGACGAAGTGGTGCATGGCAAACAAAACATGCTCAACAAAGTGCCGGGCGACGAATGGCAACGCTTTGCCAACCTGCGCGTGCTGTATACCTACCAATTCACCCATCCTGGCAAAAAATTATTGTTCATGGGCACCGAATTTGGCCAGGGCGTGGAATGGAATAGCGGCGCGGTTTTGGACTGGTATGTGCTGGATTATCCCCTCCATCATGGCCTGCAACGCATGATCAAAGACCTCAACGCCCTGTACGCCGCGTCGCCTGAGCTACATCGCTATGAATTTGATTGGAAAGGATTTGAATGGCTAGATTGCAACGATGCCGAGCGATCTGTACTCAGTTTCTTGCGCCGTACTGACGCCAGCTTCTACGTGGTGATACTCAACTTTACCCCAGTGCCGCGCGAAGGCTACCGCCTTGGCGTGCCGGAAACGCTGCCCGCCGAAGGCACGGAACATCCAACTTACGTGGAAATATTTAACTCCGACTCTGCCTACTATGGCGGCAGCAACCTGGGCAATGGCCTGGGCGCGCTGACGGCTGAACCACAGGAGTGGAACGGGCGGCCCTATTCATTGCGCGTCACCGTGCCACCGTTGGGCGCGGTGATCCTAAAACCCGTGCTGCCCGCGCCACGCGCGCATCTGGAATATAGCCTGGCAGAACCAGAAACAGCAGAAGGCAAAGAAATCACCCAAGCCGACACAGAAACAAAACCAGCAACACAGTCTTCACCAGCAATACAATCCATACCAGCAACACAGTCTTCACCAGCAACACAATCCACAGGGAAAAAAACTGCGAAGAGGGTTTAGGCGCACAGCCCATGGGTTGTTGCCGAGTCCCCTCTGGGCGGCTCGGCCTTAAACCTTCCCGCAGCGGCAAAAGGAGTTCAACATGCCTAAATTATTCTGGTTAGCCATGATACTGTGCCTCAGCGCAGGGCCATTTCTGGCTGGAGCAGTAGATTTGCCGGACATGGGCATTTCCGCAGACGCCGCGTTGCCGCCCGCCAAGGAACGCGAGTTGGGCGAAGCCTTCATGCGCAAATTGCGCGAGCAAGGGAAGATTTTAGACGATCCCATGGTGGATGCGTATCTCGAAAGTTTGGGCTACCGTTTATTGGCATACAGTGACAATCCGCAGCAGCCCCTGCGCTTTTTTGCGGTTAATGATAAAGAAATCAATGCGTTTGCCGCACCAGGCGGCTATATCGGTGTAAACACTGGCCTAATTTTATACACCCGCGATGAGAATGAGTTGGCCTCGGTGGCCGCGCATGAACTCGCACACGTGCTGCAACGCCACATCACCCGGGGCGCGGAAACCGCTAAGCAATTTTCCATTCCTATGCTGGCCGCCATGATCGCGGCGATTGCTGTGGGCGCGCACAATCCGCAACTGGCGCAAGCGGCGATTGCTTCTATCACAGCCGGTTCTATTCAAATGCAATTGAATTTTACCCGCGCCCATGAGCGCGAGGCCGATTGGGTGGGCATGGAAATTTTGGCGCGTGCGGGGTTTGACCCGCGCGGGATGCCAGATTTTTTTGGCAAAATGCAAGAAAGCGCGCGTTTGTATGGGCAAAGCGTGCCGGAGTTCCTGCGCACCCATCCGGTTACCGTGGATCGCATTGCTGATGCGCAAGATCGTGCTGCCCGCCTGCATGCGCCCGCCACTGAGGCCGATGCAGATTTGCCTTATCATGTAATGCGCGCGCGAGTATTGGTGCTCACGCATGACGAGCCAGCCCAATTGCTTGCCACGTTGCAACACGCTTTGGAGCAAGGTAAATTTCTCAATGAAGCCGCGTTGCGCTATGGCATTGTGCTGGCCGGATTGGCAGCCAATCCCTCACCAAAATGGTTTGAGCAGTTAGATTGGCTGGATGCGCATAGCAAAAACAACCAAGCCGTGTTTGATGTGGCGCGCGCGCAACTGCATTTGGCATTACACCAAACTGAATCGGCGCTGGCGCAATTCGCACAAACGGAGCGTTTGCATCCGGGCAACCCGTTGGTATCGCTGCAATATGCGCAAGCCTTGTTGCAAGAAGACCGCCCGCTTGAGGCCAAAACCTTGCTCACGCAATTAACCGCGCCGCGTTATCCTGAAATACACCGTTTACTGGCGCAAGCGCACCATGACACGGGTGAAGAAACCGTAGCCAAGCTAGAAATGGGACGCTATTACTATGCCATTGGCAACACCAGCCTGGCAGTAGAACAATTGCGCCAAATCCGCAAGGGCGGGGAAGGGGATTATTATTTACTTTCGCAGGCCGACGCGCTGCTGGCAGGCTGGGAACAGGAATTGGCCGAGGAAAAGCGTATCGCCAAAGAGGCCAACAAGGAGCCTAACCCGGGAGG
>DYPE01000042.1 GCA_020720085.1 Dichelobacter nodosus
TTTCAAACCGTCCCCAAACTGCCCAGTCAGCGCAGCCTGACCAACCTAAAAAACCCTGGCGCACAAAAACCTCTTCCGTGGGCCGGACAGCCGCCGTGGGTTGAGTTTTATTTTTGTTTTTGCGCACTATGATACACTTAAAAACTGCAAAACTGGGTGGCCTCTATATAATGTCATATAGAACACCTATAAAAATATTGTATCGCTTCGCTTTACCATAAAATCAGCTTGCAAAGCGCAGAATATAAACAGTTACCTTATTATGATGCAGCATACCAAAACTGAGCAAGTGTTATTATAACCATTTGATAAATAAGTCATCAACCCACCTGAGTAGTTGCAGATATCCGGGTTATACCACTGTGTTGCCACGTCACAGCCTAATAAACGTAAATCGGCAAAAATAAATATTATTTAAAATCAATTTGTTGTGTAGGTTGGGAGGATTGGGTTAGCGGTGCCCTGCTGCAATTGTTAGTAATTAGGGGTTCATGGTAAACTAATATCCTTTTGTCCCCAAGCGCTAAGAAGCCAATGCTATGCTAGACCCACAATTATTCCGGCAAAATTTATCTGAAACTGCCAGCCGCCTTGCTACGCGCGGATACGTGCTGCCAACAGCGCAATTGGCCGAATTGGAAGAGCGGCGCAAAATTTGCCAGACGCTTACCCAGCAGCTTCAGTCCGAGCGCAATACGCAGTGCAAGACCATAGGCAAGCTCAAATCCACGGGCGGCGATACCAGTGATTTGATGGCGCAAGTCACCGCACTGGGCGATGAATTACAAACCCGCGAAGCGGAGTTGGAGGCGATTCAAGCTGAACTTGCCGCGCTGGTGGCGGGGGTGCCAAATGTGCCACACCCCAGCGTGCCAGTGGGCAAAAGCGAAGCAGACAACCGCGAGGAACGGCGGTGGGGCAATCCGGCGGATTTGCCGGCTGGCCGTGTGGCAACGCCCCAGGAGCACATGGAATTGGGCAATGCCTGTGGTCTGTTGGATGCGGATGAAGCCGCCAAGATCACGGGTTCGCGCTTCGTGGTATTGCGCGGTGAGTTGGCTCGTTTGCACCGTGCCTTGATTCAATTCATGCTCGACCTGCACACCCGCGAGCATGGCTACACCGAGCTGTACGTACCCTATATGGTCAATGCCGACAGCTTGTACGGCACTGGCCAATTGCCCAAATTCGAGGAAGATTTATTTAAGGTAACGCCCATGGGCTATTACCTGATTCCCACTGCCGAAGTGCCAGTCACTAATTTAGTACGCGACCGCATTGTGGACGCAACCAGTTTGCCGCTCAAATACGTGGCGCACACGCCGTGTTTCCGTAGCGAAGCCGGTTCCTACGGCAAGGATACGCGCGGGATGATTCGCCAGCATCAATTTGAAAAAGTTGAGCTTGTGCAAATGGTGATGCCGGATCAATCTGAGTCTGCGTTAGAAGAGTTGACTGGGCACGCGGAAATGGTGTTGCGCAAATTAGAACTGCCCTATCGGGTGGTGACCCTGTGTACCGGTGATCTGGGATTTTCCGCCGCTAAGACGTATGATTTGGAAGTTTGGCTGCCAGGCAGCCAAAAATATCGTGAAATTTCCTCGTGTAGCACGTTTGAAGCATTCCAAGCGCGCCGTATGCTCGCACGTTACCGCGATTCTGCCAGTAAAAAACCGATGTTGCTACACACACTCAATGGCTCTGGCGTGGCGGTAGGCCGGGCCTTGGTGGCAGTGATGGAAAATTATCAGGATGAACAAGGACGCATCGCCATTCCCAGCGCGTTGCAGCCGTATTTAGGCGGTCTCGCCCACATTGGTGGATAACCGACCTGCGGCTTCTCCCGCAGGCACGCAACCCTTGGTGGACAAGTATCTTCAAGGAGGCCAAGCTGAGCTTCGCCTCCTTCCCTATTTTTATTTATCTTAAATTTATTGTTAGGAAAAAAGCATGTCAAGACTTTCCGATTTACAGTCGCGCCCACTGGAACAACAGGTTGAAATTTTTATTGCGCAGATTCAATCCAATTTAATGTACGCCATGGGGTTGCGGCCTGCGTTAGCCACGCAACAAGACGTGTTCGTGGCACTGGCGTTAACCGTGCGCGGCTACCTGGTGGATGGCATGTTTGCTAGCGAAGACCGCCACACCCAGGCCAAAAGCAAGCAATTGTGTTATTTGTCCATGGAATTTTTAATTGGGCGTTTGCTGGGCAGCAACTTGTATAACCTAGGCTTAACCAAGCTGGCGGAGCGCGCGTTACTGGAAGGCTTTGGCATGAACTTGGCCGTAATTGAAGATGCTGAGCCGGATGCTGCACTGGGCAATGGCGGCTTAGGCCGTCTGGCTGCGTGTTTTCTGGATTCGCTGGCCACGCTGAGTATGCCGGGGCATGGTTATGGCATTAATTACGAATATGGCCTGTTCAAACAACGCATAGAACATGGCCATCAAAAGGAAATCCCCGATCACTGGCCGCACGAGGATGCGCCATGGCTGCTAGAGCGCAAAGAGGATGCCTGCAATGTGCAGTTATATGGCACGGTGCATCAAGTGGGCGGCAAATGCCAGTGGGAACCCCAACAAGTCATCATGGGTGTGCCGTTCGACGTGCCTGTGGTCGGCTTTGGTGGCAATACGGTCAACCGCCTGCGTTTATACTCTGCCCGCTCCTCTGAAGAATTCGATATAAAAATTTTCAATGGTGGCGATTACATCAAAGCGGTAGAGCAGAAAATTCAATCGGAAACCATTAGTAAAGTATTGTATCCCTCTGATTCCTGCTGGCATGGCAAGGAATTGCGCTTGATTCAGGAATACTTTCTCGTGGCTTGCGCGCTGAATGACATCATCGGCCAATTTATTCGCTGCCACGGCAAGGATGCTTTGCCCCACTTGCCGGAAAAAGTGGTGATTCAACTCAACGACACCCATCCGGCCTTGACTGTGGTGGAATTGATGCGCTTGCTGATGGACAGTTATGGCTTACCCTGGGAGCAAGCATGGGCCATTACCGAAAAAACCTGCGCCTATACCAACCACACTTTACTGCCTGAAGCGCTAGAAAAATGGCCAGTATCCTTGTTGGGCAAAGTGCTACCGCGCCATTTGCAAATTATTTTCGACATCAACCACCATTTCCTTGCCTACGTGTCCAGCCGCTGGCCAGGGGACGGCGATGCGTTGCGCCGCCTGTCGCTGGTGGAAGAAGGCTGGCACCAGCAAGTCCGCATGGCGCATTTGGCGATTGTGGGCAGCAAATCGGTCAACGGCGTGGCCGAATTACACTCGGAATTGGTCAAAACCCGCTTGGTGCCAGATTTCAATGCCCTGTGGCCGGGTAAATTCAATAATAAAACCAACGGCGTCACCCCGCGCCGCTGGGTAGCGCAGGCCAATCCCGGCCTGGCTGCATTGCTTACTGAGGTGGCGGGGCCGCAATGGATTACAGATTTAACCCGCTTGCGCGTGCTGGAAGCACACTGCGACGATGCTGCGTTTCAACAACGTTTTGTCAGCATAAAGCGCCAAAATAAAGAAAATTTAGCGCGGGTAATTTATCAAACCCTACAAATTCAAGTGTCGCCAAATTCATTGTTTGATATTCAAGTGAAGCGCATTCATGAATACAAACGCCAGTTGCTCAACATTATGCACGTGATCTATGAGTATCTTGGCATTGTTGATGAAAATGATATGCCGCCCGCGCCGAAAACCTATATTTTTGCGGGCAAAGCTGCCCCCGGCTATGTCATGGCTAAGTTAATTATTAAGTTAATCAATAATGTCGCCAATGTTGTCAACCATGACAAGCGGACACAAGATTATCTTAAGGTTGTGTTTATGCCGGATTACCGCGTGTCGCTGGCAGAAAAAATTATTCCAGCAGCCAATTTGAGCGAGCAAATTTCTACTGCTGGCACAGAAGCCTCGGGCACAGGCAACATGAAATTTGCCTTAAACGGCGCATTAACCATCGGCACGCTGGATGGCGCGAATATTGAAATGCTCCAAGAAGTGGGGGAGGAAAATATTTTCATCTTCGGCTTACGCGCCGAAGAAATTGAAAAAATGCGCCATCTAAACACGTATCACCCGTGGGATTACTACCACAACAGTTCTTGCGTGCGTAAAATCATTGATAGCTTAAAAAATAATCGGTTTTCGCCGCACGAGGAAGGTATTTTCCATCCCATTGTCGATATTTTGCTGGCAGGCGGCGATTATTTTTTCCACTTGGCGGATATGGAATCATATGTATCCACCCAGTTACGCGCCACAGCAGAATACAATAACCAGCCGTTATGGAACCGCAAGGCCATTCTTAATGTCGCACGCATGGGTAAGTTCTCCAGCGACCGCACAGTACACGAATACGCACGCGACATTTGGGATATTCAGGCGGTATTGCCATAACATTTTATTACACTCGTTTAACTTGTTTAATTTATCATGCAAATTTGTTTTCAAGACATTCCATCGGCGGGTATTATGAGCAAGGAATTAGACCGCCTGCCGTTTGACGTGGGCTGCTTGCCCAAGAATATGACTGCTACCTTGATTTCCACCAAAGGCACGCATTGCGAAGTCTGGCAATGTATGGGCATGATTTTGGCGGATCGCCAGCGTTGGCTGCTAGATTTTGTCATTAAGCGCCACCGCATTGCCTGTTCCAAACGCGAAGTGGAAATTTACCAGCGTGATTACCGCAAGTTGCGCACTACATTGGGCAGCATTGTACCTAATGCGGTTTTTACCCAAACCTGTATCCGCGAGGATGGTAGCGCAGGCCAAAACAGCGTTGTCGTGCTGGCGGAAGCGGTAACTCCGTGGTTCAACATTGCCAATCCTATCCATGAAGCGGACGCAGTGCCGCTGTTGGCACGTTTATCCAAAGCGCGCAAGCAATTGCAGCACTTTGTTGAAGCTGCCACGCGCTGGTGGCAGGAGGAGGGCAAGGTGATTGATTTATATGGCGCAGACAACTTGGTTTTAGATAAAAACCAAGAAATCCGCTACCTAGACAGCTTTAACACGTTTTTTTACGAGGATTTGCTTTACGTGCTAGAACAGCCCGATGAGGGACTACGCACCAAAATTCAAATTTCTCTCAAACGGTTACAATATCTGCGTTTTTTGTTGGTGAAAGCCAATGAGGCGCAGACGGAAAACAGCCTCGTCAGCGCCACATGACCTCGGCCATTGACACTTCGCCGCGCCCCTGTGGCATGATACGCCGTATGGTGGTCATGGGCTATGATGCCATGCTACTGTTTTCCGTTATTTTTTTTGCCGCCATGGCCGTGGCACCGATCACGCCGTATGGCAGTCATCCCTTGTTCCGGCTTTATTTGATCGCAATTTGCTACTTGTATTTTGCCTGGCCGTGGGTCAAGGGCGGCCAAACCCTGGGCATGAAAGCTTGGCGCGTGCGCGTGCAACAGCCCGATGGCAGCCGGATTACCTGGAAACAGGCGGCCATTCGCTTTGTAGTCGCGTTGCTGGCCTGGCTGCCAGCAGGATTTGGCTACTGGCGTGCGCTGGCAGACCCGCAATGGCGTGCCTGGCCTGATCTGGCCTCGGGCACGGAGTTGGTGGTGGTACCACTGCGCCCGCGTCGCAAGCCCCATAACCCGAATGATCCCATGGCGTAACCACCACGTTTACCTTTTTCTAACCTAAAAAACAGGAGTATTTTTCATGATTGATCTGGTTTCCCAAGCCTGGGCGCAAGAAGCGGTGCCCGCTGCGATGCACACGCCAGGGCTGCTTGATTATTTGCCACTGATTGTATTGTTTGCCGTGTTTTATTTTGTACTCATCCGTCCGCAAAGCAAACGCGCCAAAGAGCATAAGCAGATGATAGATGCATTGGCCAAAGGCGACGAAGTGGTGACCAGCGGCGGTGTGCTGGGCAAAATTACCGAATGCGGGCCATCCTTCGTGGCAGTGGAAATCGCGCCAGGGGTTGAAGTTAAGGTGCAACGCACTATGATTGCCCAAATCATGCCCAAAGGCACGATGAGAACCCTGTAACACACCTGGAAGGTTGTCATGAATCGCTATCCGCTATGGAAAAATATCCTTATTATCCTAATTTTACTGGTGTGCGGCCTGTTTGCGCTGCCCAATTTATTTGGCGAAGACCCCGCAGTGCAGGTATCGCCCGCTTATGCCAGTAATGCTGTACTCACCGACGAAATCAAAAAACAAGCGGACTCCGCCTTGCTTGATGCCAAACTAGTGCCCATGCGTGTGGACATGGAAAATGGCAAATTGATGTTCCGCTTCAAAGACACCGACACGCAGTTGCAAGCCGCCTCTGTATTGATCAAAGCGTTGCCAGGCTATGTGGTCGCGCAAAATTTAGCGCCTGCCACGCCCTCCTGGCTGGCCGCGCTAGGATTAAAACCCATGTACTTGGGCTTGGACTTGCGCGGCGGCGTGCATTTTCTGCTGGAAGTGGACATGGAAACCGCCATCCGCCAAGAAGAAGAGCGCTATGTGGAAGAATTCCGTAGCGAATTACGCAAGGAGGGATTGCGTTACCGCAGCGTGAGCCGCATGGCGCAAGGTGGCGTGGCCATTTCTTTTGCCCAGCAAGACCTGCGCGATCAAGCCATGCGCAAGCTAGGCAACAATTACCCTGAATTGCAAATTTCCCCCCGCGACACCGCTGATACGTTTGAACTGGAATTCCACTATACCGAGCAACGCCTGAAGGAAGCCAAGAAAACCGCGCTGGAACAAAATATTACCACGCTGGGCAACCGCATCAACGCACTGGGCGTGGCTGAACCCGTGATTCAGCAACAAGGCGAAGAGCGTATTGTGGTGCAATTGCCAGGCATTCAGGACACCGCACGTGCCAAGGAAATTCTCGGCGCAACCGCCACATTGGAATTTCGTTTAGTGGAAGGGGACGCGCCGGAATGGGAAGCTGCCGCGCAAAGCGGCCAAACGCCGCCCAATGCACGGCTGTACAAAACCCGTGATGACCAACGGGCTGTGCTGCTTAAACGCAGTTTAATTGTCACTGGCGACCAAATCGCCCATGCCGCGTCTACCATTGACCAAAACAGCGGACGCCCAGCCGTTTCCTTGCGTTTGGATGGCAATGGTGCCAAGCGTATGTTCGACACCACCAGCCAAAATGTGCATAAATCCATGGCAGTGGTGTTTATCGAGCATAAGGTGGAAACCAAAACCGTGGACGGCAAGCCAGTTAAAGTGCGCCAGAAAACCGAAGAAGTGATTAACGTTGCCACCATTCAAGAAGAGTTTGGTAAAAATTTCCAAATCACCGGCTTAACCTCAGCAGAAGCCAATAACCTGGCGCTGCTGCTGCGTGCGGGCGCGCTCAAAGCGCCAGTCGAAATTGTCGAGGAACGCACCATCGGCCCCAGTTTGGGCAAGGAAAATATCCGCAAAGGCTTTACCTCCATTGTGGCTGGATTTGTCATCGTGATGTTTTTCATGGTATTGCGCTATGGACAGTTTGGCATGGTGGCCAATGTGGTATTGCTGCTTAACGTAGTGATGTTGGTGTCCTTGCTATCCATGATTCAAGCCACCTTGACCTTACCCGGCATTGCCGGCATTCTGCTCACCATTGGCATGGCCGTTGACGCCAATGTGTTGATTTACGAAAGAATTCGTGAAGAATTATTTAATGGCTCCTCGCCGCAGGCCAGCATTTATGCCGGGTTTGAAAAGGCCTTTGCCACCATTCTCGACTCCAACATTACCACGCTGATTGCCGGCATTGTGCTGTTCAGTTTTGGCACGGGCGCGGTAAAAGGCTTTGCCATTACCCTATCGCTGGGGATTCTTACTTCCATGTTCACCGCAGTCATGGTCAGCCGCGCGATAATTAACTTTTTATATGGCAATCGTAAACTCCAAAAGGTCTCTGTCTAATGTCTAATCCTGAACAACACACTCCGCAAACGCCTGCTGCCAGCATGAGCTGGTATGAAAAATGGAACAAAGGCTTATTAAGCATTTCCTTCCTTAGCGGCAAAACGCTGTGGGTATCCACTTCCCTGTCGGTATTTTTGATTTTATTGTCATTTGGCCTGCTGGCGGTAAAAGGCTTGCATTTTGGCGTGGATTTCACGGGTGGCGTGGTGATCGAAGTAGGCTATCCCAGTCCTGCCAATGTGGAGGCCATCCGCGCCGCGTTGGCGCGTGAAATTCCACCACCTGAGGACAAGCCCGACGCCAAGCCGATTGTGTTGAAATCGCCTACAGTGCAATACGTGGGCAGTTCCACCGAAGTACTCATCCGCCTGGGGCCTATGCCGGAAATCAGCCAAGAAATGCTCAGCAACGCCATTCTTGCGCGCTTGCAGGAAACCGAACCCGCTGTGTCTTTGCGTCGCATTGAATTTGTGGGCGCACAAGTGGGTAAGGAACTGGTGGAAAGCGGCGGTCTGGCGATTTTATACACGTTTATCGGCGTATTGATTTATGTGGCGTTCCGCTTTGAATACCGCTTTGCGTTAGGCGCGGTGTTGGCGTTGCTGCACGATCCTATTCTTGTGCTCGGTTATTTTTCATTGACCGGCATGGAATTTGACCTTTCTGTGCTGGCAGCGATTTTGGCTGTGATTGGTTATTCACTCAATGACACCATCGTGGTGTTCGACCGAATTCGGGATAATTTCTTAAAATTCCGTAAAAAAACTCCGCTAGAAGTTATGAATTTGTCCATCAATGAAACCTTGGCGCGCACCACCATGACTTCATGGGCTACGTTACTTACTGTGTTGGCGCTGTATTTTCTAGGCGGTGACGCGATTCACGGCTTTGCTGCCGCGTTGGCGGTGGGAATTGTGGTGGGTACGTATTCCTCAATTTTTGTTGCCAGCGCGCTGACCTTGAAATTGGGCGTAAGCAAAACCGATTTGCTGCCCAGCCACACCAAAGAAGGCGGCGATATTGATGGACGGCCTTAGCTCCAGGAGTTTTTGCCATGAAAGCCAATGAAATCAAAAAAGGCATGGTGGTGGCCGTGGAAGGGCAAACCATCGTAGTCAAACAAGTGCAAGTGCAATCCCCCTCTTCGCGCAGCGGCAATACGCTATACAAAGTCAAAGGCGCGAATGTGGTGACGCGGCAGAAATTCGAGCGCAACTTCAAAGGCGATGACAACGTAGATGCCGTAGAATTCATGCGCCGTCCGGTGCAGATGATTTTCCGCGACGCCGATGGCTGCACCTTCATGGACAAGGAAACCTTTGAGCAACACCTATTGCCCGAAGCCATGCTGGAAGAGGAGTTGAATTATCTGCACGAAGGGCTGGAAGGCGTGTACGCGCTAATCGCCAACGACACGCTGTTGGGCATAGAACTGCCCGCCACCGTGATCTTGGCCATCACTGACTGCGCCCCTGGCATCAAGGGCGCATCCGCTTCGGCACGCACCAAGCCAGCCACGATGAGCACTGGGCTGGTGGTGCAGGTGCCGGAATATTTATCGCCCGGTGAAATGATAAAAATTAACACGGAAACCGGCGATTACATGTCGCGGGCGTAACCAAAACCAATTTTTATCCGCTTATTTATCATAACTCCCCGCTGTTTTGGGCTGTTTATCCTAGTCTGTCGAAAAACTATGTAGGGCGGATTAAGGCGTATGTTTTTGCGCCGTATCCGCCATTGCGTTGAAAGGCGGATACGCTACGCTAAATCCGCCCTACCTTAAACAAGAGGTTGACATGTTATACGCCATCATGGCCACCGACGTTCCCAATAGTTTGTCCGCACGGCAGCAGGCAAGGCCCGCGCATCTGGCGCGTTTGCACGCCCTGCTCGAACAAGGCCGCGTGGTGTTGGCTGGGCCGCATCCAGCCGAGGACACGGAAGACCCGGGCGAGGCTGGCTTCACGGGCAGCCTGATTGTGGCTGAGTTTGCCTCGCAAAGCGAGGCGCAGGCTTGGGCGGAGCAAGACCCTTACTGTCAAGCGGGCGTGTACCAATCCATTGTAGTTAAACCTTTCAAGCGAGTATTCCCCTCATGAACGATGAACGCATCGCGCGTATGCGCACACTGCTCCAAGCGGAATTGTCCGCGCAACAAATAGAAATCACCGATGACAGCCATCATCATGCTGGCCATCTTGATGCGGATGGCGGTGGCCATTTTTCCGTGCGCATTATCAGCACTGCGTTCACGGGCTTGTCCGCTGTGCAACGCCACCGCCGTGTGTTTTCCGTGCTGGCCGGGATGATTCCGAATGAAATCCACGCGCTGAGCATTCAAGCGCATACGCCGGACGAAGTGGGCGTTACCGCGTAATCTTACCTCTTCGCGTTTACCGTGCCCCGCGCCATGGCGCTGGGCTGTGCACCATTCGTGGTATTGGCGTTTCACAACCTGCGTCACCATTTCCGATCTGTAAAAATTCTTCGCGTATAATCCATCCAATCCAATGCCCACAAACGGGCGCGGATTTGCCACACAGAACCGGGAGTTCATTGCTTGAATTTTGAATTTCTTAATGAAGACGTGATGTTACAGCTCTATAACGATCAAATATTTGATACAGGGAAAGGGTATATGCCAAGACTGATGAAGCATGTGTTAGACGCGCTGGCGGACTTGGGGGAAAGTGAACAAGTGGCGTTATTTAGCATTCCAGACCCCGCGCGCCCGGTCTGCCGGCTAGATGGCGGATTTATTAACACGGAATTCGTTCCACCAGGCCGTTTGTTTGATATTCAAGGCACGCCGCTGGAAGAAGTCATCCGCACGGGGATGCCTAACACCTATCCTGGCCTCATGCGCGATGGCGTGCCATTTCCCTCCTTTACGCAAACGGATACCGATTTTGAATGCCTATGCCTGCCTTTGCTCAATGAGCAGCGCAAACTAATGGGATTGGCAGTATTGGCGCAGAAAAAAGGCTTTTCTTCTACCGATTTTCGTATGCGAACGCTGATTATGTTGCGCACACTGATTTCAGCCGCGATGGAAAATGCCCGCTTGTTTCAATTGGCTACCACCGACAGCCTGACGGGTTTATATTTACGGCGTTACTTTGAAATCCGCCTGCAAGAAGAAATCGTCCGCGTGCGCCGCCATGGCGGTTCGCTTACGGTGATGATGCTGGACATTGATCATTTTAAGCGAGTGAACGACACCTACGGTCACCAACAGGGCGACTTGGTATTGCAAGCTGTGGCTAGGGTGATTTTGGAATCTATCCGCAAAGACATTGATCTGCCCTGCCGTTTTGGCGGCGAAGAATTTATTTTGTTGTTGCCCAGCACGCCGATGACCGGCGCAACGGTGCTGGCAGAACGCATACGCCAGCGTTGCGAGGAAATGGAGGTGGCCATTGAAAGCCAGAATATCAAAATCACCCTGAGCATAGGCTTGGCTGAACTGTCCAAGGATGCGTTAGTGAGCAAAGATGAACTCATTCGCCGTGCGGATGCGATGTTGTACGTGGCGAAAAGCCAGGGCCGCAACCAAGTGGTGGAATACCGTGCGGAATTAGACACAGCCGCGTAATGGGCTGAAATAAAGCCGCGCCATTGACCTTTCTCAGGCGGCTACGCCGTAGGGCTTGCGTCACCAAGGCATGAAATTGTTCATAAACGACATGGGGCGGCCAAAATTGTGGTTCATGCTGTTCATGTCCAAGCGCATTTGATCCGTTGCCGCAGTAATTACACGCACAGAGTTGTTCAGGCCAGCCACCGATTGTTCCATACCACCCACCGAGGTATCCAAGCCTTGCACTGACGTGTTTATGGTGGTTATGGCGTTTTCCATGGCCGCAATATTGCCGTGTAACCCTTGAATTTCTGTCAGCATGGGTTGCAACGTATTTAATTTAGAGGAAATTTCGTGCATGGTCGTGGTCATGGACTGAATCTGGTGCGCCAGTTCGCCAATATTCTGCGTCATGCCTTGCATGTGCTGCGCCATGTCCGGGTCTAAACTGCGGGCAATAATCGTAATATTGCCGGTCAGGCTATAAATAAGAAAAAAACCATACCCTGCCAGCACGACAAAGGCGAACATTGCAGGATATACAACAAATTCCCAGCGTCGGGTACTTTGTTGAAAACTCTGAACAAATTGGGCCATTTGGCTAGTGCTAATGGCAGCGCCACATTCCATGGTTTGCCCGGATTGGAGCGGCATGGCTTTGGAGTTGGCGGTTTTAGGCTTGATGGGAGGTTGGGGCGCGGATGGCTGGTCGGATAACTCTGCCATAAGGTTTTCTCCTTGAAAAGGTTAAGTAGTGAATACTGCGAAGCTGTGGCGCTGGGCGGTGGTTTTTATCAGCAAAATATTTTTTAGGAGCCGCTTATTGGCGGCGTAGTGCGCCAATACAGGCCACAGCTTGCGCCACGCCTTGCAACATGAGCAAAATGGCCATCAACGGAATTAGTGATTTTAACAGGAATACAGCGGGAATGCCGCCAGTTTCCTGAGAACGCTCACCCAGTTGCCAGGAAACCATTACATAATCCCAACTTACCCACGCCAACAGGCCGCACATGGGCATCAGCAAAAATAACGCGCCAAACAAGTCCACCCACGCCTTGCCCCTGGCAGTAAAATGGGCATAAAACACATCCACTCGCGCATGGCGCTCCTGCCGCAACGCATGGGCTGCACCAAGCATAAACACCGTGGCATGTAGATAAACCACGGTTTCTTGCATTGCTACCCAGCCCAAGCCGAATTTGCGCAAAATTACAATGGCAAGGGAAATCAGCGCCATGCCCAATACCGCCCATGCCACAGTGGCGCTGAGTGCGGCGTTTAGCCCATGAATGGCGCGAACGCTTGAACTTTTAATATCCGGTTGTTTGCTTATGAATTCCATATGGCAAGTCCTGGCAACGAGGCAATGGCAAAAGAGGGAGTATCCGTTGCCGCCTTACTCTGTGTCAAGTGATGCAAAATCGATTGCTTGTCTGCTAAGGAATTCGTTATCATGGCCACGGTTTTAGTTGCATACACAATTTTACACACGGAAGGGAATTGATAATGATGAAGTATCGCATGTGGGCTATGGCAGGGGTTGCTGTTCTTTCAATGGATTGCGCGTTAGCGGCAGAACCGGCCCCACCGGCTGCCCCAGCAGCGGGCGGGCTGAGCGAAAATGATAAATTGAGCTACAGTATCGGTCAAAACATCGGCAGCGGGTTCAAGGCGGATAATCTGCAATTGAATCCAGAGATTGTATTGAAAGGTTTGAAGGAAGGTTTGGCAGGCAAGGCGGAAACCATGACAGAAGCGGAAGTTGAAAACACACTGAAAGAATTTCAAAAAGCCCAGTTGACCAAACGCATAGAAGCCAAGAAAAAACAAGGGCAAGACAATCTGGAAGCGGGTCGCAAGTTCTTGGAAGAAAATAAGAAAAAAGAAGGTGTAGTGACGCTACCCAGTGGTTTGCAATACCAAGTGCTGACCAAGGGCGCGGGGACAACCTCACCCAAGGCAACCGACCAGGTGACCACGCACTACCAAGGCACGTTGCTGGATGGCACGGTGTTCGACAGCTCATACAGCCGCAACGAACCAGCCACGTTCAAGTTGGACGGCGTGATTAAGGGCTGGACAGAAGCCTTGCAATTGATGAAGGAAGGCGACAAATGGAAATTGTTCGTGCCCGCTGAACTGGGGTATGGCGAACGCGGCGCAGGCGGCGTGATTGGCCCCAATGCTACGTTGGTTTTTGAAGTAGAGCTAATCAAAGTAAACTAACAGTGATGAATGGCGAGTGATGAGCATTGCGCTGATCACTCACCACCAACCACTCACCACTCCATTGCCGTTTAGCTTGCCAACGCCTGACGGCGAGCTTCAATCACATTGGGCAGCAACTCCAACTGCACCAAGGCATTTTGCAACTGGCGTATATCGCTCACCTCCACCGCAATGGTCATACGCGCGATTTTATCCACGCCGGTATGCGTGTCCAAGCCAGTAATATTAATATTTCCTTCGGTCAGCACCCGCGACACATCCATAACCAGCCCCATACGATCATAGGCTTGCAACACAATCGCCATCGCGTGCCGCACGCTGGGTGGTGGCGGCGGCTCTAGCGGAATCAGCTTTTCATTGCCTTCCTCCAGCCAGCGCTGCACATGCTCGCAATCGCGGCGGTGGATTACAATGCCGCGCTCCTTGCTCACATACGCCATCAACGCATCATTGGCCTGCGGACAACAGCATTTGGCATACTCAGTGCGCATCCCGCTGAAAGTATCTAGCCCAAGCCATTGCGGCAACACCCCCGCAGCCTTTTTGCTTTCCCTACTCTCAGGCGCATTGGACGACGGTGCTGGCCGCTGCTTCGTTTCCTTGGCATCGGCTGCCAATAACAAACGGTGCACTGCGTTGGCCAACTGGCCGCTATTCATGTCGCCCCGGCCCACGGCTGTAAACAGCGTGTCTACGCCATCCAGCCCCAAATGTTTGGCCAGGGCATCATGGCTCACGCCATGCGCGTTGAGCCGCTTTAACTCGCGGTCCACTGCCGCCCGCCCGCCCGCCAAATGGCGGCTCACATTTTGTTGTTTTAGCCACGCGCGCACTTTGTTGCGTGCACGCGAAGTGGCCAAATAGCCCCGGCCTGGACTAAGCCAATCCTGGTTGACCCGTTCTTGTTTAGATTGCAAAATTTCAATTTGCTCGCCGGTTTTCAGCGTGTAATTCAGCGGCACGATATGGCCATCCACCAGCGCACCCTTGCAGTGATGGCCAATATCGGTGTGAATGGTGTAGGCGAAATCCAGTGGCGTGGCACCTTGAGGCAAATCAATCACTTGGCCTTGCGGGGTCAGCACATACACCCGCTTGTCAAATACCTCAGAATCCAGTTGCCGCAACAATTCGCTGTCTTCTTGGCCTTCGTCTTTCCACTCCAACAGTTGCCGAAGCCAGGCCAGTTTGCGCTCAAAGCTTTCATCGTGCGCCACACCTTCCTTGTACCGCCAATGTGACGCAACGCCCAATTCCGCGTGATTGTGCATATCACGGGTGCGGATTTGCGCCTCGAAAATATGATCCATCGGGCCAATGACTGCGGTGTGCAACGACTTGTAACCATTGCTTTTAGGATTGGCAATATAGTCATCAAACTCACCGGGAATCGGTGTCCAACGGTTGTGGATAATGCCCAGCGCGGTATAGCAATCGCGCTGGCTGGCCACCACCACACGCACCGCATGAACGTCAAACACCTGATGAAAATCCACTTGCTTGCGCTGCATTTTGCGCCAGATGCTATAAATATGTTTAGGCCGCCCTGTGACTTCCGCCACAATGCCTTCAGTCAGCAACAGGCCATGTACTTCCTGCTTGACGTTTTGAATGAAATTCTCACGCTCCACCCGGCGCATTTCCAATAATTTAGCGATGTTGGCATAATTTTCCGGCTCCAGGAAACGCAAGCTAAGGTCTTCCATTTCCCATTTCACCTGCCAAATGCCCAGGCGGTTGGCCAATGGCGCATGGATATTCAAGGTTTGGCGCGCCAGCAGTCGGCGGTATTCGTCCGCCCCGCTGTGGCGCAATTGACGCAAAATATACAAGCGTTCCGCTAATTTAAGCAGCACAGCGCGCACATCTTCCACCATAGCCAGCAGCATTTTACGCAGTCGCTCGCTTTGCGCTGCCTGGCCAGCGGCATCTTTCAACGCCGGGCTGTCCACCTCATCCATGCTGCCCATTTTTAGCGCACTATTGACCAAACTGGCAATCCGTTTGCCAAACTTGGCATCTATGCTGTCCAACGCCAAACCATGGTGGTCGGCCAAGGGGTGCAGCATGGCTGCCACAAGGGTTTCGTTGTCCATGCCAATGTCGAGCAAAATATCCACAGTAGCGCAAATTTGCTGCACGCATTTGGCGTGTTCTGCGGTATTTTTGACCCATTCGCACGCTTGATAAATCAATTGTTTTTCCTGCTCGGTGCGCTGGGCGGAAATTCTGGCCAGCCATTGGGTAAAATCCAATTCACCTTGCCATTGCGAAAAATTACCCAGCGAGGTCGTGCTGACCATGCCGTGGCCTCCTGAATCGATTGAAAAAAGTAGGGTTTGTCACAATGATTGCGGGGAAGAAATTTCCCGCCCAATTCGGCGTGCCAAACCGTAGTTTGGCACGCCAGACGGCGTATTGCGGCGCACGCAATCCCTTGTGAGGACGCCAAGGCCAGCAAATCGGATGAGGTGTGGGGTCACAGCACGCCAAGCGTAATTTTTTCGAGCCTATACAAAATTTGTCGTTCAGGAACGCTGCTGTGGGAAGACACACCCGGCCACGATTTTCGTATACACTCTCGCACTGGCAAACATTAAGGGTTGGACAAGCCTGCCAGCGGCGGCCCTATTGTAAACCGAAAAGCTGGCGGTTTGCCGGGGTAATTTTCATTTGGAAGCACACAGCCAGGAATTCAATGCCATGAATCAAATTTCCAACTGCGGCGTCCCCGCCTACAGTCCTCTGATACTACCGGCCAGGTTAAGAGGTGGCGCTCCCGCCCACGGTGGCGTTCCCGCCCATGCTGCGCAAGCGCGCTTTAGCGAACTGCAACAACGTCTGGAACAGCGCATTATCGGCCAACAAGGCTTGATCAAACGCCTGCTCATCGCCTTGCTGGCGGATGGTCACTTATTGGTAGAAGGCGCGCCCGGGTTGGCCAAAACCACGGCCATCAAAACCTTGGCGCAATACTTGGAAGGCGATTTTCACCGCGTACAATTCACGCCAGACCTACTGCCCGCTGATCTGACTGGCACCGAGATTTACCGCCCGCACGACAGCAGTTTTGTGTTTCAGCAAGGCCCGTTGTTTCATAATTTGATACTCGCTGACGAAATTAACCGCGCGCCCGCCAAAGTGCAATCCGCACTCCTGGAAGCCATGGCAGAACGCCAAATCACCGTGGGCCGCGTCACTTACCCTCTGCCCGAATTATTTTTGGTCATGGCCACCCAAAACCCGATTGAGCAAGAAGGCACCTATCCCTTGCCAGAAGCGCAACTCGACCGATTTTTGCTGTTCGTGCGCATTGATTACCCAGATTTGGCCACAGAACGGCAAATCCTGGCGTTGGCACGCGCTGAAATGCGCCAAGACGGCACAACGCAAGCGGTTGACGGTCCGCGCCTATCACAAGAACTATTGTTTGCCGCACGGCAAGAAGCGCAGTCTGTACACTTGGCGGAACCGGTAGAGGAATACATCATCCAATTGATAGGCGCAACCCGCGCGCCGCAAACCTACGGCGCGGATTTCGCGCGCTGGATTCAATTCGGCGCCAGCCCGCGCGCCACCATTGCGCTGGATCGCTGCGCACGCGCTTATGCCTGGCTGGATGGGCGGGAATACGTGTCGCCAGCGGATGTGCAAGCCATGGCGCACGACATCCTGCGCCACCGCGTGTTGCTCACGTATGAAGCCGAAGCCGACGGCCTAGACGCGGATCAGGTGATTGACGAATTGCTACGCCGCGTGCCTGTGGCATAAGAGAACAGGGTAACGCTCCCAAAAAAACGTAAAGTTTCAACCCAGAGGATGCCGAGAACCCCTCAAAGGCTTTCTCTACCCGAAAGGGGGGAGGCATTTTGTCCAAAATTCGAGCTTGTCATCGCCAGTCGAATCCTGCATGTGGTAACATTGCGCGCGAATGCCCGCTGGCGTTGTGCGGTTGGCGGGGCTGGTATTAACTGATATTTAAGGAGTTATGCAATGCTGCAATTAGAACAAGTGAGCGTGGCCAAAGAGGCCAATATTTATTTTGACGGCAAATGTGTCAGCCATACGGTATATTTAGCCGATGGCAGCCGCAAAAGCGTGGGCGTGATTTTGCCCAGCGAACTGGTATTTAACACCAGCGCGCCTGAGCGCATGGAAATCGTCAAGGGCAAATGTCGGGTGAAACAGGCGGGAGAAAGCGTTTGGTGCGAGTACAATGCGGGTGAGCAATTCAGCGTGGTCGCCAATAGCAGCTTCATCATTGCCGTTGAAGAACCCATGCATTACGTTTGCCATTTTGGCTAAGTTCGTCCGTGCGCGCCAAGCTTGTCTGTTTGGTTTTTGGTGTGCCTGACATCCAATATTCTGCCCTCCTGTTTTTTTATCTGTAAAAAATCGCGTGCGGCAATCTATTCAACCCCTTGAAGTGGTTAGGAGTTCTGCCATGTCCATTGAAGCAGTCAAGGAATTGCTTAACAAGCAAAGAATGGTTGAAAACATGGTGCATAGCCAGCCGCAGCCGCGCAAGGAAATGATCGAAGCTTTGGTACACAAGCAACACCTGGTGGCGCTAGAAAAGTTAGTGGCTAAACTTTCTGCACGGGAATTGGGCAATATTCTGGAAGCGTTGCCTTTGGAGGATGCGTTCTTGTTATGGCAAAGAGTCCCGGAAGAACGGGAAAATGATGTTTTATGGGAAGTTTCCGATACATTCCGTGAGCAATTGGCGGGCAACCGCGAACCGGGATTTTTGGAAAGCCAAATCAGCATTTTCACCTTAGTGCAGGGCAAATTGCACCAAGTCAAAGTTGCAGCTCGGCGTGATTTGGAAGGCATTGACAAGCCGATCTGGGTTGACTTGCTCAATGCCAGCGCGGCGCAACGCGCCTATGTGGGCGACCATTTTGGCGTTTCCCTGCCTGACCCCGGTGATCCGGCAGACATGGAAATTACCTCGCGTTTTTATATTGAGGAAAACGACGAAATTTATTTACACGCCAATTTTTTGCTGGATCGGATGGAGGAATCGCACAGCGTGCCGTTGGTGTTTATTCTGCACGATGGCATTTTATTCTCACTGCGCAACGAAGAGTTGCCGGTGTTTCGCCTGCAACGCCGCCGTGCGCGCACCCGCGTTGGCTACGTTTCTGACAGTTTAGATTTGTTGCTGGATTTGTTTGGCGCAGACGTGGAATATTCCGCCGACTCACTGGAAGAAATATACAAAAGCCTAAATCAAGTGGCGCGACAAGTATTGCAACAAACTATTCCCGACAACGAGGCGGCCAATATTCTTGCCAATATCGCTGAAGCTGAGGATTTGAATGGCAGAATCCGTAACAATATTTTAGACAGCCAGCGTGCACTGGGGTTTTTGCTGCAAATTCGTGTGCTGTCTGCCAGCCAACAAAATGATGCTAAGCAAATCTTGCGCAACATTGAATCGCTGAACAGCCATACTGCGTTCCTCTTTGATAAAATTAATTTTCTCATGGATGCTACCATTGGTTTTATCAACATCAACCAAAACCGTCGTGTCACGCAATTGACCATTTTCGGCGTGGTATTCATGCCCATCAACATTCTGGCTGGCATTGGCGGCATGTCAGAATTTTCTATGATGACGCGCGGCATTCCCTGGCCGTTGGCGTATGGCGTTTTTTTATGCACCGTAGCATTCTTGGGCTGGGGTGTATATGTTGGCCTAAAATTCCATGAACGGCAGAGCCTAAAACGGCATGATTCTTTTAGAAAATAGTCTGCCTTACTTATGGCACTGCTACCACGGTAATCAACCGCTTGATGAAGTCGCGTGCGGTAATGCCGTCGGCTTCCGCTTCAAATGTCAGCAAGATGCGGTGATGGAGGATTTTGGGCGCGATGGCCTGGATGTGATCCGGGGTGACAAAGGTTTCGCCGCTTAGCCAGGCCAGTGCGCGCGCGCAACGTGCCAGGGCAATGCTTGCACGCGGGGAAGCACCAAAGCGTAGCCAACGTTCCAAGTCGCGGTCATATAACGCGGGGCGGCGGGTGGCCATGATGAGATCAACAATGTAGCGTTTCAAGCGGTCATCTAAGTACACGTCTGCTGCTGCACGCCGTGCGGCGAATAAATCCTCTTGTGGCATGGGCTGGGCAGGCGGGCGCGGCGGTTTATGTTGGTAGTCGCTGTCTAGGTTCATAATCGCCAGTTCTTCTTCCGCATTGGGATAATCCACCCATACGTGCATGAGAAAACGATCCAGTTGCGCTTCGGGCAGTTGGTACGTGCCTTCTTGCTCAATCGGATTTTGCGTGGCCAACACCATGAACAAGCGCGGTAAGGGATAGGTTTTTTGGCCCACAGTGACCTGGCGTTCGCCCATAGCTTCCAGCAAGGCCGATTGTACCTTAGCGGGTGCGCGGTTTACTTCGTCTGCCAACAAAATATTATGAAAAATTGGGCCTTGACGGAATTCAAACGCGCCCTGCTCCTGGCGGTATACGTCGGTGCCAATCAGATCTGAGGGCAGTAAATCAGGCGTGAATTGAATACGGTGAAAATCGCCCTCCACCGCCTCGGCCAGTGCCTTGACCGCTGTGGTTTTGGCCAATCCCGGCATTCCTTCCACCAACAAATGTCCATCGCTCAACAAGCCAATGAGCATACTGTTAATCAAATCGTGCTGGCCAATGACGCGGGCCGTTAAATGGTTACGAATGGTTTCAAAATGAGAGGACGACATATCAACTCCTGCGCAGTGTGAGAAAGCCGGGCGTACGCGCCAGTGCCAGCAACCCACGCATTTTAACACGATTGGGGTAGGCTACCCATAGCCATGCGCTGGCCCAACGATTCTCAATGGTTATAACCAAGCAAATCATAATGGCAAAGTGGCTAAACTGCCCAGTGTGGTCAAGGTTACCGCAGCGGCATAGCGTCCAGTGTCTAACCGGAAGCGGTCGCAAAGGACGATGCCTAACACCATGATGTGGCACAAAATGGTGGGCAACAAAAAGATGTGGCCCACCCTACCCGGCTACCCGGCTACGGGCATGGTAAACAACATCTCGCCAGTGTGCTTGGAATATTAGAGTTGTTCCCAAATAAAACCCACATCAGTAAAAACAATAGGTTATGAACGATGAAATCAGCCTTTTGGCTTATTTGGGAACAACTCTATTGATGTTTATTATGTTTCTGGTTGACCAAATCCAGGAATTAAATTGCAGTTT
>DYPE01000043.1 GCA_020720085.1 Dichelobacter nodosus
TTTACTGATGTGGGTTTTATTTGGGAACAACTCTAATGATTAATTCACAATTCATAATTCACCCTTACAAAAGAGACTGGATATGGCAAGCTTATTTTCACGAAATTTTCCCGCCGCACGGATGCGGCGTATGCGCAAGGACGCTTTTTCCCGGCAACTCATGCGCGAAACCACACTCACTGTAGATTCGCTGATTTATCCGGTATTTATCGTAGATGGTCACCATCAACGCATTCCCATTGCCTCGATGCCCAGAATCAGCCGCATGAGCCTGGATTTATTGCTCACGGAAGTGGAAGAACTGGTACAACTGGGCATTCCCGCCATCGCGATATTCCCCGTGGTGGAGCAAGATAAAAAAACCTTGCAAGCCGAAGAAGCCTGGAACCCAGAAGGGCAGGTGCAACGCGCTGTGCGCACGCTCAAGCAAGAATTTCCAGAGTTGGGCGTCATCACCGATGTGGCGTTGGATCCGTACACCACGCATGGCCAGGACGGCCTGATTGACAGCCAAGGTTACGTACTCAATGACCACACCGTAGCCGCCCTAGTCAAACAAGCCCTGTCCCATGCCCAAGCGGGCGCAGACATAGTGGCCCCCTCGGACATGATGGATGGACGCATTGCGGCCATACGCCAGGCACTGGAGCAACACGGCCATGTCAACACGCGCATTTTGGCTTATTCAGCAAAATATGCCTCGTCGTTTTACGGCCCATTCCGCGACGCAGTGGGGTCTAGCGCCAATTTGGGTAACGCCCGTGTTCCGGGTAACGCCCGTGTTCCGGGCAACGCCCGCGTTCCGGGCAGTGGCGATAAAGATAGCTACCAAATGGATCCGGCCAACAGTGACGAAGCCTTGTGGGAAGCGGCCATGGATATTCAGGAAGGCGCGGACATGGTGATGATTAAGCCCGGCTTACCGTATTTAGACATTGTGCGCCGCATCAAGGACGAATTGCGCGCGCCCACCTTGGTATACCAAGTCAGCGGCGAGTACGCCATGATTTTGGCCGCGTGCCAAAATGGCTGGCTACACGAGCGCGCCGCCATCATGGAAAGCCTACTGTGCATCAAACGCGCAGGTGCAGATGCCATATTGACGTACTTTGCCAAGCAAGCGGCGATTTGGCTGCGTGAGCGCGCTTAGGCGATGGGGCACAAACGCCCAAACCTCACTGCTACCAAGATTTATCATGGCAAACTGGTTGTGGTGGATGGGATTTGGTTATAATGTTGTAGTCTCGTTCTTACCCTGACCCGGACACGGGCGGCGAACACGCCCGTGTTCCGGGCCACGAGCGTGGCGTGCTACAATCCCTTATCTTTTCATGCGAAAACGGACATTGGAGGAAAGAATGTCTGACAAAAAATATCGGTTGGTCACGCGCAGCGATTTTGACGGTCTCATTTGCGCGGTACTGCTCAAGGAAAAAGGCTTAATTGGCGACATTCGGTTTGTTCATCCAAAGGATATGCAAGATGGCAAAATCGAAATCGCCGAAGATGACATTACAACCAACCTCCCCTATGTGGCAGGCGCGCATTTGGTGTTTGATCACCATGTGAGTGAGGTGTTGCGCAATGGCCAAGACCGGCCTGCCAACTATATTTTAGACCCCAACGCACCCTCTGCCGCTCGCGTGGTTTACGAATACTTTGGCGGCGAAAAAGCATTTCCCAGCATTTCGCAAGAAATGATTATTGCAGTAGACAAAGCCGACTCTGCGCAATTCAACCGCGAAGAAATTTTGTTTCCTAAAGACTGGGTGTTGCTTAACTACCTGATGGATGCGCGTACTGGCCTGGGGCGGTTCAAAGAGTTTCGCGTGTCTAATCAAGATTTAATGATGAAGTTAATTGACTACTGCAAAGATCATTCGATTGATGAAATTTTAGCCATTCCCGACGTTAAAGAACGGGTGGATTTATACTTTGAACACCAACGCGCTTCCTTGCACCAAATTGAAAAGAATTCCTACCTGCGCAAAAACGTAGTGATTTTAGACTTACGCAACGAAGACGAAATTTACGCCACCAACCGCTTTATCGTGTACGCGCTCTACCCTGAATGCAATGTCTCCATCCATGTGCTGTGGGGTTTGAAAAAACAAAATACCGTATTCGCAGTTGGCGGTTCCATTCTCAACCGCAGCACCAACACCAACATTGGTGAGTTAATGTTAAAATACGGTGGCGGTGGCCATGCCAAAGCGGGTACCTGCCAAGTAGAAAATGAACGCGCGGATGAAGTGCTTAAAGAACTGATTGCCCGCATCAACGCGGATGGCTAACTGTGGTGCGCGCTGGATGGCTGAATGAGTAAACGGATAGGCATCGCTATCCTCGTGCTTGCCGCACTGATCGGCGGTGGCAAGGCCTGGCTGGACTCTTGGATTAGCGCACGCTTGCGCCAACAAACGCAACAACCATCCTCAGTGCGCACGGATTTCACCCGCGCTGCACTGGCTTGGCCCGATACGTTACGCATCGAACACGTGCAAGCGCATGTAGGCCTATTGCCGCCTTGGCAAGCCCGCGTGCTCACAGTGCCGCACTTGCACCGATTTTTACTGCAAAAAAACCTGCCGCACCAACTGTCTGCCCAGGCTGTAGACGCTGGTTTCGCCTGGAGCGCTGGCACAGACAGCGGCGTACCCATTTGGGCGCAAGCATTGGGATACGGTCCCTACTATCTCACTGCCAAAGAAGCGGACAGCCTGGGTGCGGCCCGGTTGCTCGGCCCCATGCAAGCCGAAGCCACCTACACGCCACACAACCAACAAGCCGTTGCCACACTGCATTGGCGCATGGCCGATTTAGGCGATTTACGCATCTCCGCCACCTTGGACGGCATCACCGAATGGCCCAGCCCACATTGGCAAAACCACCGCATTGTTGCGGCCAAAATAGAACTGCGCAACCCCGACAACGCCGCTGGCCTACGCCTGCTGGCCGAATACTTGGCTAAGCGCGCCCAGCAAACCCCACAGCAATGGGGCCAATCTTTACATCAAAAACTCCTCGCTGACCTGCGCCTGGCGGGCATCACTCTGCCAGACGCCTCGCAACAAGCCCTGCTACAATTTTTCACCCACTGGGACAGCTTAGCGATTCTCCTCGAACCCGCGCAACCGCTGCATTTGTCCGCGTTGGCAACGCTTGCGCCCCGGCAATGGATAACCGCACTGGGCTTGCGCCTGGAAAATTGACCCGCGCAACCGTAATTCAGCCCAGTCCAATGGTCGGATTTACATATTGACTCTATCTCATAACTGTGGTAACTAATCGCCATAGTCAATGCGAAATCCTATTATTGAAACCAAAAGGCATCCACCATGACCATCAAGCAATTGAATTCCTCCCCAGCAGCAGAGAACGCACCAACACCTGCCCCAAATTTTGGCTGGGATGCCATTCCGTTGGACAGCCGTTGGCTGATGGCGGAATCTACGCCATTTTTCGGTGCGCCCATACTGGTGGCGGACAATGGCAACCATGCCGTGGTGGAACAACGCGCAGTGGGCGTGGTAGTGGTGGTGGCCAATGGTGAGATGCAAGCGCAATCTGCCAGTGGCGACATCCGTATGCTCAAGCCAGGCGATACCATTTATTTACACGACACCCTATCGACCTCAGCGCGTGGATTCGCCAAAATTCGTCTGCAAGACGGTACAATTTTTCAATTAGGCCCGTCCTCACGCATGAGTCTGGACAGCTATTCTTATCATCAAGAATCCGGTGGCGGCGAGTTTGAATCCAGCATTTTTTTAGGCGTGTTCCGTTTTATTAGCGGCAAAATCAGCGACGACAACCAAGGCCGCCATACCCTCATTCATACGCCAACCGCCACCATTGGCATTCGCGGCAGTGCGCTGAATATTGAGGTTGCCCAGGATGGCACCACCACCGTGCTGCACGCCAAGGGATTGATCGATGTGTATTCCCCATTGGACGCCAACGGCGTGTCGGTGTGGGAGCCAGGTACGCGCGTGGTGATTGCACCCAATCAAATCACCGCGCGCGTGGATGCGGCTTCTGCTGATATGGTCAGACACTTTGAACAACATTGGCGACCGATTGAATTTTCAGAACAAATTCATCAGCCCGATGTCAATGACCAGGATAACCCACAGGAACCAGTACCGCCTACAACGCCAGAATCCATGGCAGCCAATGCCGCGTCGTTACAATCGCCGCCTGCATCTCAAGAACCGGCATCCCCAGAACTTGAGGCAGTGCAGGCTGATTCCCGGCATACTATCCAGACCACGCCGATCATTGCTATGGCACCCACGCTGGCCTCGGTGGCTGTTGAACCGCCGGTACCCAGCCTGGCTGTGCCTGCCTTGGAACCCGTGAATCTAGCCAGCACGCAGCCCGAACCGCGTGCGTTGGAAACTGTGCCAATGCTAGTAGCCAAACCTTTACCAGCGGAGCCACCCGCACCACCTGCTGCTGAATCGATTGACGCGCCTGCTGAAGCGGTGCCGATCATTACTCTAATGGAAGATCACGGCCAATTGATTGACGTGGACAGCGGCACAGGCGCGCTGTTCATTACCCGCCAACCCGAGCATGGCATGGTTTGGATTAGCAGCGCAACCCAATTGGCGTATACGCCCTTCCCGGGATTTAGCGGTACAGATACGCTGGCATACCAAACCCGGAACGCGGGCGCTGCCCCCGGCCCACCACAGGTCGAAGTCAACCTCACTGTGCCCGAATTAAAAACTGCGGTTAACACAGAATTGGCGGTGCTCGCCGCGCCGCGTCATGGCGAGTTACAACAAGGCGCGGATGGCAGTTGGACGTTTTGGCCACACGCGGACTTTGCTGGCACTGACCAGTTGACTTACCAGACGGGCAGTACAACGCACACGGTGCAAATTACCGTGCTGCCCATCAATGATCCACCCTACGCGCGCGCGCCGTTGCCCACGCTGGACACGCGCGCCAACACGCCAGTAGAATTGTCACTGGCCGCCATTGCGGCCACCTTGGCAGACAAAGAGGGGCATGAGATTCATTTGGCGCAAGCGCATGTGCAACACGGCGTGCTGCAATGGCAAGACGAACGGCTGTTTTTCGTGCCAGAGGCAGATTTTACCGGGGTGGCGGCGCTGGACTTTGCCGTGCAAGACAGTGAAGGCGCGGTCAGTTGCTTTCACATGCCTATCACCATTCACGCGCCCAGCGATAATGACATGCCGCCCGCACAGGATGTGGGCCGTAGCGAAGGGCCAGCGCGCGCCCACGCCGATGTGTTGGTGGCCGCAGCGGATTTTCCAATCCACCTGCCGGTGGCCGCGCTATTGGCCAATGACCAAGGCAAGGACATTCAAATCGCCAGCGTTTCTAGCTATAGCGCAGGCGGCATTGCCGCCCTGGTAGGCAGCGAAGTTATCTTAACCCAGCCCGCTACTGCGGCAACCGAATTGCAATTTTCCTACACCCTGCGCGATGGCCAAGGCCACACGGACACCGCCCAAGCGCGCGTGTTGCTCACTAAATCGTGCGCCATGCCCGCGCCAAACGGCGATAGCGCCCAATCCGTCAAAGCCAATGCGGATTTTTTTACCCTAGATAGCCGCCAACCGCTGATTTTTCCAGTGGAACCCTTACTCGCCAATGATATCGGCGCAGGATTGCAAGTGACACGGGTATTTCACACCGCAGAGGCCAAGTTGACCCTTACCTCGGAAGGGCGACTGATTCTCGCCTTGGAGCGCGAACCGCCGGATCAACTTGAATTTTCTTATGAAATTCAAGATATTTATGGCAATACCAGCCAAGCCCAAGTACACTTGGCGTTCACCCACAGCACACAGCCCCCCCCTATCGCCGCGCCCGCCAACCATGCACCGCTGGCACAGCCAGACACGCTAATGATGCCAGAAAATCCATGGCACGTGGATACCGGCTTGCTAGTAGAACATTTATTAATCAATGATATAGATGCAGACGGAGACACCCTGCGGCTGGCGCGCTACGCTGATGCGCAGGGCATGAAAATCACCCTTTCCGGCACAGACACCGTGTTGCAACTCACTGGTGATAGTCACGCGCCAGCAGGCTTCCGCTATGCCATTCAAGATGAACCAGGCGAAATCGCATGGACAGATGTGCGCGTGTTCCTGCAACCGCCTTCTAGCGGAAAGGAAACAGAGACAGCGCCGGATACCCGCGCGATGGACACGCCGTTGTTGCAGGAATCGCTGCCAGCGACCACAACCGCGTCGCAAGTCGCCGCACCGCTGGCCTGGATTGCACCGCTAGATCAGGGCTGGCAGCAAGATTGGCAGACGCATTTTCTGCCATAACCACCCTGCCCGCTGCATCCGGGCAAATGCGAAAGTCCAGGCGCATAGCCACTTTCGCTAGACTGGCCAGGAGAAAATGGCGAATAGGTGCTACGTTATTTCCAATGCCAGCGTATATAACGCTCTGCTTCATCAAAAGATAAGCATACCGTAACAGCACCGACACGGCGGTAAAGCGCCACCGCTTTGTCCCCTGGAAAAGCGATAAATAGTGGCCAAGCGGATTTAGCCACCGCGATGACTGCCAAGGTATGCCCATCAACGATGCTAAAATTTACTTCTACCCACTCATCCAAGAACAAGGGTTGTCGGATGTGTTTCAACAGCATACTGAACAAAGCTTCCCTAAAGTTTTGTTCCTGCTTACGGCCATTTGGCCATAATTTGAAACGAGAAAGCGCATTTAGCTCTTGTTCTATCCCATAAACTTCCCGCGCATTGCTGATGCCCAATACGATGTATCCTCCTTCAGAGTTCAGCAATGCCACAATGGCGCGCAAGGTTTCATAACAGGCTTCGGTGTTTTGTTTACCAGTACGTGTATCCTTGCAAAAACTCGGTAGAAACAACAGGGTTGTGCTTTCTTTTTGTTCTAGCAAATGTTCTATGCGTAGATTAGATTTTGACGGCGTAATTTTTTTTATCAGCGGTAAAAATAACGGCAAACGCCGTGCGCGAATCAAGTCAAACAAAACCTCTTGGCTTTCTGCGCTGTCCAGAACATGATTGTTGATAATTGCGATATAACGATCCAAGTAGTGGGTGCGCAACATTTCGCTGTGATGCACTGCCCATTCCTCATCGGCGCGGTTTCCCCACAAATTCAAATAGCGCATTGCAGCCTGCAAGGAGTGATGCAGTTCCTCAAATACGTTGCCCTTGCTATTTTTGGATAAATAATCCCACACATTTTCATAACGAAACGCGGCGCGACAATCCGCCACGGTTTCATTGGCAGTAAGCACGATGACCAAGGCCGGATGTTGCGGGGCATCGGCGCGACTGATCACCGCAAAGCCGCTGGCATCGCTTTCCATGCGCATGTCGGTAATAATAATATCAAAAGTCCGTTCCGCCAGTATGTCCGCTGCCTCTGTTTCGCTGTAAGCGCGAGTCAACTGGCGATAGCCAAAACGAGTCAGCCAATTCGTCAAGGTTTCTTGATAGCGCGGGTTATCCTCAACCAGTAAGAGTTCTACTTTGTCGTTGGTCAACTGATAACTGCCGCAATGTTGCTTAGGATGGCAGGGGATAGCCACCACATTCACCGGTGAAGTTTCCGTTGGCAGTGGCTGCAATCGTATGTCTAGCCAGTGCCGAAAACGGGCAAAGCCATCTTCTCCCTTGTTGAATACGCATTCTACCTTAGGCGCGGGTAAACATAATCGCCAGCACAATTGGTCAAAATCAAGCAGTGCGCCATCAATAAACAGCGCAATAGCATCTTCAGGCATACCAGCACGCAACAGACTGTTATATACCCATAAACCCGCGCTACGCTCAAAGTGTCCTGCGTCGTTGCTATTGCCAAATTGTGGTAGCAGACTGATGGCAGTTTTGCCACCATAGAGACTGACGCTTATGATTGCCAAATCATAGCGTTCGTTGCGACGGTGGGTATACCAATCGCTAAAGGAGGCGCAAAATGTGAGTTCATCCCCAGTGGCAGCCGCAACTAACTCACGGATTTTTTGTTCCAGCGGCACTAAGGTACGAGGCCCCGCTTCTAATTGGGTCAATGCTTGCGCGGGAATGATCGAGGCGAATAACTTGGCGGTTAAGCGCGATAACGTATAAATTCCACTGCCACTCTCCAACCACAATATTTTCATGTTCCATGCCTCCCATAGCCATTGGCATATGGAATACAAATTTCAAAACGCGCCCCCTGGCCGTAGCGGCCTTTTTCTAGGATAAATCCTTTCATGGCGCGCAAGGTTTTGCGGATTAAAAACAATCCTAGGCCGCTGCTGCCGCCAGTGGACGTGGCCGGTAAGAATATCCACTGCTTTTTATCATCCGGGATTCCACGCCCATTGTCGCTAACGATAATCTGCAAATAATGTCCATGCGGATGTGCACCATTGCCGCGAATCAGGCTAAACAATTCACAAACTTCGACATCGCGCGAGGTGATGTATATTTCTAAATTATCTTTTTGCTCATTATATTTTAATGAATTCTCAACCAACTCACCAAGAAAACCAGACAGTTTACGCGGATCACCGTAGAACAACGAGTCTGGGTTAGCAATGTCAAGGTTAATTATGGCATTTTTCAGGTGAATATTATTTTGCCATTTTGCAAATAACTCAGCAATACGAAAGGTATTGTGTTTCAATTGAATACCTTCATTAACTGACTTTAAATCATTTAATGCCGCTTCGGTGAATTCGATTTGTTCGAGCAGGCGTTGCAATGTACCATGCAAACCCGGTGATGTATCCAAATAAAAAAGAGCTTCTCCTTTGATTACTGCAATTTCGTTATTTACCGTATCAGCAATGTCATGTGCTGTGGTTGCGATGGCATCGAGCAGGTGGTTAAAATCGCCGGCTGGAATTTGTTCCAGTTCTTTTTGCTCCTGGTTGCGACGGGCACGGATTTTATCTGCAATTGTTTCAATATCTGCGATAATCTTGCGTGAAAATTCATCCGCGTCTCCGTGCGGAGCGTCCCATAGGATTTCTTGCGCAATTCCTTTCAATATACTAATTTCATTTTGTATTTTGTGATAAATACTTCGATTGATCAAGGTCATGTCGCGCACATCCTGCGGACTCTCAGTAAACATGGCAAAATATTCCGCCATAGGCAACAAAGAAGCCAGTAAATCACGCGCGTGAGATTTAGTGAAAGCAGAATCGGCATTGGCGAATACTTGTTTAAGCAAGGCAATGGCTTCTTCGCTGTCTGGTTCCATTTCCACCAAATTGCGCACGATTTTTAACCGCTCCACATCGCGGTTGGCCGCTTGATCAATGGCGCGCTCAAAAAATTGATTGCCTATGCCTCTATCGCGGATACGATAATACAGGCGTCCCAACGTCAAATTTAACAAACTGTCAAAGCCAGGCGGCAAGCCATCCATGGGTATTTTTTGAAATTCATTAATGGCTTCCTTATATTGACCTAAATTTTCCAATAGGCTGGCATACCAGAAATGGGCACGAGCATCCTCAGGTTGCAGACGCAAGGCACGCTGAAAAATCGCGCTGGCTTCTTCAAATTGTTTAGCGTTCACCAGTGCCTTGCCATAGGCCAGCAATAGGCTAAATGAAGGTTGGCCCAGTGTCAGCGCTTGCTCGTACAACGGAAAGGACTCACTGTAATTGCCCGCGCCCGCCAGCGCTGAAGCGTAGTAAGCCAGTGCCTGCGGATTGTTTGGATTGGCTTGTACCGCGCGTTGGAAAATAACCATTTCGCTGCGATCATGCTGGGGTTGGCGGCTGAGCAAGTCTGCGTAGGCCAGCAACACGTCAGAATTTCCCGGCGTTTGCCGCAACGCCTGCTCATAGCATTTGCGCGCTTCTGCTACGCGGTGGTGTTGGATATGCGCATCCGCTTGCGCCAGCACAGTGGGGGTATCGACTAGGTTGGTCATTACGCTTTCTTTAATTCTGCATGGCGGTTATGCGTCAAACTCCAAGCAATGCGCTTGATACAGACGTCCCAACAATTCCAGCCCGGCGTCGCCAAAATGTTGCGCCAGTTCCGCCAGTGAACTATGGCCATCCAGCCTATCCAACAATGGCGCTGCGGAGAATGCGACCGGGATAGACCAATTGTAGCGGGTTAATAAATAACCAAAGGATTCTTGCCGTCGCCGACAGGTCAGGCGCGGTTTCCACGCGGGATGCCACTCCAGAATATGTGGGGCAGCGGCAGTGATCGGCGCACGCATCAGGCGGTCGCTTTCCCCGCCATGTTCCCAAACCACCGAGCGTGCGCCGCCCCGGCAACGTAGCAGCTCAACGCAAGATTGACAGGCATCCGGCAGGCTCGCGCGAAATCGTTGCGCGGTTTCAGATTGCCAAATGTCGGTGATATTCTGGCGCAGCACATTGCCAAAGATACAACCCGTAAGATTATCTGGCCGCACATCGCCACGCGGTGAAATCGCACAAGCCTCAATGCCGCTGTTGCTGCCTTCGGAACGGTTTTCCACAAAACAGCGCGGCACACAATTACCCACATGGCAGGGACGACCCTGCGTTTGCAATGCCTCAATTTGGACAATTGCCGCACGCAGGGTTGCGGCGCTGGGTTCCAACGCGCGTGGCGGGCCAAGATAGCGGTTAAACACCGCTTGTTGTGCGCCCAGACGTTGCGATAGCTCAACAATGGCTTCAATTTGATTGCAATTTTCTTGATGTAGCACGGTATTGGTGAATACCGTCAGCCCAGCTTGCGCCGCCAACTCGATATTGGCGCAAGTTTGCGTAAAGGCTTTGGGCGTGGTTGCCACAAATGCGTTGTGGCTGTCCGCGTCGGCGCCATGCAGGCTAATCAAAATACCATGCAGATGGGCGCATTGGGCAAAGTCTGCCAGCAATTTTTCCGGCTGCGTCCAACGCCCAGTGCTGAATGTGGCATGGGCAATGCCCAGGCTGTCCACATAGCGCAAAATAGCGCTAAACTCAGGATGCAAGGTAGGCTCGCCGCCAGTTAAGCGGATTAACTCCGCATAACGTCCGCGATCTTCCGGCGGCGCAATGCGATCCACGATGGTGCGCCATGGCCCCATGTATTCCTCGCGCCGAGCTTCCCATAAGTTGGCGCACCCTGGGCAGAAGTTGGTGCAGGCATAGGTCAGCTCAAGCGCGTAACAAATGGGCGCGGAGGGTGGAAAAATCATGCATTCCACTCACGAGCTTTCCAGCGCATGGCATTGTTTGCCACTCGGCACGGGAAGCGTGGCGTTGGTGGTTAAGCAAATTTGGAACTGTGGCGATGGCGCAGGCCAGGCCCAATCCGCTGGTGTGCGAACCGGAACCGATTGCTGCGTTACAGGGGTGTTGTGGTTCATAGCGACAAATTCCGGCGAGTTTGAATGTAATCCATTAAGTTATTGAGTTCTTCCTCGCGTTGACGCAAATTGGGATAATTGTGCCATAAGTTTTCCACACTGCTACGGGCCAACTCTAACATGGGAAGTTCCTTAATTCTACGCACCCGTTCATACAACGCGCGCAACGCATCGGCGAAATCGGCTGGATTGTGACGTTCAGCAAGACAATGGGCCGCGTTCAAATAATAGCCGAACATGCGGCGCATTTCCGGCATTTTCGGTGGTGCAGAGGGCGCGGGTTCATCCTTTTGCGAAAAAAATTGGCTGAACAGGCGATCGCCCAGAGTAATATACAATTTGCCAAATACGCCAGGATATTGGGTTTGCCAGTTTTTGTTATCAACCAGTTGTTTTTCATAGTCCTGACGCCGCGCCTCTTCTTCTGGGGCAACCTGTCCACAAAAATAGGCCGCTGTGATATAACTTCCCATTGCATCCACCTGACGGTAACTGCCGGGCGGTGATAAGTCAATGGAGTGTTGCAAATAGGTCAACGCGCCTTGCGCGCCAGTAAATTGTTCGCCCAGCATCAACAGTTCACCCATACGATAATAAAGGCTGGCCAAGGTTTGCCGGTCGTGCGGATTATCCTGTAACGCCAACGCCTGCTTCACCACTTGTTCTGCTTGTTGCAACAAACCCATTGCCTGCTCGCGCCGTGTTGACCAATGCGCATCAAAGCGCTCGCGGGCATTTTGCAATTGGCCGCGCAGATAAAGCTCTAATACTTTATTGTAATGGCTGTGGCGGTATTGCAAAGTGCCCTCAGCGGTCAGCAATTCGCCATATAGGCTGCGCACTTGCGCGGCATCTGCGGCTTGCAGTTGATCTACTGTTTGCCATAACGGCGTAATTTCGTCGCGCGCCACACGCACGGCATGATCGGCCTGATACGAGTCGCCAAAATTACGGTTTAAGCGGGATTGATACAACAGCCAACGCACTGCCTCGTATTGATATGCCGCACGGTTTGGCTCAAGTTTATGCAAATGGCGATAAGCTTCTGCCAGGGTGCCACTGAACAAGATGCGCCAACTGAGTTGATTCTGCTCTAAATTTTCGTATTCTTTTAACTCAGCGCGCAATTCTTCTGCAACGCATTGAATGCGCGCCAACTTTTCCATTGGCGCAATGCTAAGTTTGCCATATTCATATAAACGGCTGAGCGCCTCCTTATCCCTATTCGGATAATTGCTCCAGGCTTGGGGCAGTGGTTGCAGACATTGCGCCAAGATATCTGGCGCGATGGCCAAGTCATTGCCGTGGCGAATAAACTGCACCACGCGGCGAAACAGCAGGCGCTTGCCCCAATGATACGATTGATAAGCCAATTGATTGAGTTCATGAAATTTTACGCCTGCCTGGCTATATTGCTGGAACGCTTGGTATAGCAAATCAGCCACAGCGGAAACTTGCCAATGCGGTTGGCGCACAGCGGTTTCGGCCTGATCATACCAAGCATTCCCCTGCACCATTGCCATACGCGCCGCCAAATCCGGATAACGAGCCAGGTCTTGTTGTATTTCCGGCAGCGTTGGCGCATTGGTTTGCGTTTGCAACCAAGCCGCCGCACTTTGTGCAGGGTCTTTTTCACCAGCAAGGTAGGCAAAATGGGCTATTGTTTTGAAAATCATCGCGTGATGATAACGAAAACCCGTGGCGCGGGCATTGAGCAACGCTTGCGCCAAATGGGTCTGCCCCTGGGAAAAATCCTTACGCAACATCGCCACATAACTCAAGGCAAGCCATGCCTCAGTGCGCTCAGGAATTGGGCGCTCACCAAGCAACGTCAGCGCCTCTTCTGTCCGTTCGGCTAATGTGGTCAGCTTATCCGCCAGGCCACTTTCTTGCTGGATTTGCAATAACTCGGTAGGGCCTTGAGGCCGGTAATATTCCACTGGATAGGTAAACGCACCAATATTCAAGGTATGCCAAAACAACACCAGATGGGCGCGCGCGCGCAGTTGGGAATCCTGGATTTCTTCGGCAATCGTCAATGCCTCTTGCGCGCGCACTTGGCTTTCAACTTTATGCCCCAGCGCGTCCATGATTTTGGCAAACGTAATCAGTGAACGCGCCAATTCACGACGGTTGCGCTCCAAGCCACGCGCAATTAACAACAGACTGCGGGCATGGCCCAGCGCCTCATGATAACGGCCCATATACCAATACAACATGGCTTGGTTGCCCAGCACCAATTGCATGCCCAGGCCAACCAGGCGGCGGCGCGCGTCGGAGTTGTTATAGGCAGGATTGTCGCGCAGCTTGCTGAAACTTTTGCGCGCGCGTTGCAAATACTCTTCTGCCTGGACAAAATTTGCTTGTTGATAATGGCAATAGCCCATCCAGTTCAAACAACGCGCGGCCCAATAATCTTCGGCGTTTAACTGAAACGCGCCCAGGGCTTGGTCAAAGCATTCAATGGCTTGGCCATAGTTTTTTTCATGGAAATAGGCTTGCGCCAAATACATGGCAAATTGACCTTGCATCGCGCTGTCCGGCCAGTCTGGATGGTCTTGCCAACGTTGTATGTCTGCGGTAATGGTGGCGCGCAAGGTGATGACCGCATCTTGTTCAGTGTGCGTTTCAGCGAGATACCCAATACGGTGTACCCGCAACGCCAGAGAGTCGAAATTATCCTGTCCCCCGATTTGTTGTACATATTCTTCCACAATGCGCAACAGCGCATCGGCGTAATCGTAATGACCGTCTTGCAAAGCAATGGCGAATTCATTGTAAAATTCGGCATAGGCGCGGGGATAATCCAGCCGCAATTGGTATTCCAACCATTCGGAAAAATATGTGGTGTATTCTTGCCGATGGTTACGCATTTGCTGCTTTTTCTTTTGCGCATCCTGCCACCACAGCAGTTCTGTTTCATAATAGTTGGCTAAGTTTTGTAACGCTTCCCTCTGGAGCGCTACATTCGCCCCTTGCCAATAATACTTTTCCAGCAAACGCCGCATTTCGTCATGCAATAAAATCGCGCCGTCTTTGGGTTTGACAAAAGACCATTCACGCAAGCGTTCAATCAGTTTTATGCCTTCTGCTTCGGCAATGCCGGTCAGCACTTCCAGAATGCGCGGCGTCAAGCGGCGGAAGGCGATTGCCACGTAGGTCATGGCTGTTTCAGCGGTATCGCGGCCTTCACGAATACTCTGAATGATTTTTTTCTCAAACAACTCCCGGTGGTCACGCGCCAGACCATGCTCTGGAATTGGGCCGATTTCTTGTTCAATTGCAGCAATCAAATCCTCGGCAAGCGTGCGCTGCCCCTGGTTGACCCAATCCATGAGCAATGCAAGATAAATTGGCCGTCCTTCAGCCAGGTGGAAAAATTTAGGGATCATGCCTTGTGGCAGATAGTCCGCCAGTATTTCGTCACGGCCACGAAATTCTAAGGCGTGTTGGCGTTCATCATCATCTGGCAGGAAGCCATGCAGCAAATAGTCCTTGGCTTCCTCCAACTGGAAAGAACCCAAGGGCATGGCCAAATACTCGGGCGAATTTTGCAGGCTGCACGGTGGATAGCGGCCAGCAAGAATAAAACGGGTATTGGCATGATCGTGCGCCAACGGTTGAATGATTTCCTCTTCCAACCAGTGCGACAATTCGGTATGGCTTATTGATGCTGGCCCCAAGGTCGGATGGGGAACAACTTTTTGCACATATTCATAGGAATCAATGAAAAAGAACACCACCTGTTTGCCCACAGCGGCCTGGTGTTGCACATAGTCTGTCAACGCAGTCCTAAATTCGCGTTGCAGCGCTTTTAGGGAAATATAATTATCCGCTTGTTGGCTTTGTAATTCCTTTTTAAGAAAGTCGTTAAATTGGAAAGCGATAGCGATGGTGCGCATAACCCCACGGCTGGTGCGACTTTCCAGGTGGTAAAAATCAATGGGATGAAAAGTGATAATGTCATCAGACTTTACCGCAATTTTGTCATGCATCCGAGTGACCAGGCGAGTTTTACCCACCCCGCCGTCGCCATTGCTGGTCAGCGCCAGAATACGGTGTGGGGAATTTTCCTGCAGAAAATCGTCAAATACATTTAATTCAGCCTGGCGGCCAACAAATACCCGGGCCAGAACCCGGGGAGCATTAGACGGGGAAGGATTGGGCTTGGGATTGGGCGGGCTTGGCATGGGTGTCGTCTCCCTGTGGATAGCGGGTGATGCTGCTTAGGATAACTTCTTGAATATTCGGCAATGAAGTGGATTGCATATGGGATGGTGTCATGTCCGCTACGATGCGTTGCAAATGGCCAATCTCTGCGGGCGTAAACCACTTTAAGTCTTGCTGTAACGTATCGTGTAACCGTTGCGCTTGCTCTATACCTGGTGTGGTTTGCATAAGGTGACATAGCCGTTCCAGTTCAAAATAACCACGCCATATTCCCGGGGTTTGTGCGATAAGCGGGGCATAGACTTGTTCCGCCAGCGTGCGGTGAATTTGATGCCAGCGTTGGGCATGATGGAGGCGCATATTTTCGCGCAGGACAGTGCGCAGGAACTCGGCCATGCGATATCCCTCAAAGTCTTCGTTCCATTCCAATAAACAAGCCCCTTGCAATGGAGCCAGCAATGCTTCAACAAAGAATGACGGTTTTTCGGCAAATGGCTTGGGCTGTAAAATTTTTAAGGCCAAATACAGGCTGGCGCGAAAAATACGGTGCATTGCCGCCATAATCGACAAAATTTGCGGCACTGGGTATTCCTGGGGCAACGCCAATCGCGGCACTAGACGTTGTTCAATCAATTCGTTGGCTAACTGCTTCACCCCGTCCGCATACCACTCACCGTTGGCGTCAAAATCCTGTGTACCTTCCTTCGTCCAAAACGCCAACAACCGCGCCACGCTCCACGGATGACCATGGGTTAGTTGATGCACGTGGTCGGTAATCGTCTCAGAGGGGATGCGAAGTTGGTGATAATCCGCGTATTGTTGGATTTGCGCGTGCGTACCCGCCCAATCAAAATATTCCAGTTTTTGCTCAGCCACGCGGGGCACGATTTGGCGGCGGACACTGGGTTCCCAGTAGGTGGGGGGCTGACCGGCGACCACCAAACGGAAATTCGCCACACCCAAGAGCCTGGGCAATACTTTTTCTTGAAATTCGATCCAGAACGCACGATTGCCCAAGCTGCTTTCTGTGTGGTCAATACATAAAGTGAATGACTGCTGTTCCGCCAATTGCGCCAAAACCTTGGCTAAAAAATCCTGCCATGCGCCTTGTGCGTCAGGAATTTGTCGCGCTTGCGCCAGGTAACGCTGCACCAGCGCATTCGCGCTGTGCGTAATTGCAAGTTGACGGATAAAATCAACTACAATTTCATTGGGTTGAAGCGGAAAAGTCAAGCTTAGGTAGGCGAAAAAAGTTCCTTTTTGTTGGCTGTCATGGCGTATCCACTTGATAAACTCCGTTTTACCCAGCCCGGTCAATCCGTATAACTCCAAAATATTCAGTCCCTCTCCGCCCGGCCTTAAACGGCCATATTTTTCCTCCGTCTGATTTTGTGACACAAATTTTTCTGCATCAAATGACGGGAGCTGGTTAGCTCGATGGTCGGCGGTGGTAGGGTTCATGGCAGCATCCAACAAACTTAAGTTATTAGAGAATTAACGATATAATGTCAATGTTGTAACCGGTTAAGCAAAGCGTATTATGGAATTTGGGGGTCATGCAATGCAGGGTAAATCAAATGATTCGACATCTGATAGTATACACCATATTTATCAGCAGGAAGCTCGCCGCCGGATTCAGCAAGCCAAGGATAACCAACTGGCATGGTTGAATTTGAACGGATTATCGTGTGCTGAATTCCCAGATGCTGTATTGCCTGCCCATATAACAGCCCTGTCTCTAGCCGACAATCGTTTCACAGAATTGCCCTCCACACTCACAACATTACAGAAGTTAACCCAGCTTGACTTGCGTAACAACGCGCTCATCACACTCCCACGTGAACTCTATAATTTGTCCAAGCTACAAGTTCTGCGGCTTGATGACAATCCGTTACAACCGCCCATTTTGCCGGAAATATTGGCGCGCCACGACAAGCCCAAAGCCATACTTGACTTCTATTTCGCGGCGCAAAAAAGCGCCAGTCTTTTGCGTGAAGCCAAGGTATTGCTGGTGGGTGATCCGGAAGCGGGCAAAACTGCGGTACTGTGGCGGCTGCTCGACAAAGGATTTTATAGCGGCCACGAAGCCACGCCCGGGGTTGAGGTGGCGGCCAAAACGCGCATGTTCGCCCTGCCTGGCGAAGGGCGGCGCAAAATTACCCTGCGCTTATGGGATTTTGGCGGCCAGGAAGTCATGCACGCCACGCATCAGTTTTTCTTTACACCACGCAGCGTATATCTGGTGGTGTTGTCGGCGCGGCAATGCCAGGAGGAGGAAAAGGCTGAATATTGGTTGAGCCTCATTCGCGCGTTGGCTGGGCCGGACGCACCGGTGATCGTGGTCATCAACAAGGTGGATACGCATACACTCGATGTAAACCGCCGCCATTTACAGGAGAAGTACGGTATTCAGGCATTTATCCGCACTTCCTGCCAGAATAAACAAGGTATCGCTGAATTGTGGGGTGAAATCGAGCGTGGCATAACCGGGTTGCGGCATATGCGCGATGTATTGCCAACGACTTGGAAAAAGGTGAAAAATCAGCTTGAGCGCATGAAAAACAGCACGCTTAAGGATTTTATCGAGTATGCGGAATATGAAAAATTATGCCAACAGGCGGAGCTATCTGAGCCGGAATTGCAACATACTTTAGCGCAGTTGTTGCACGACTTAGGCGTAGTCTTGCATTTTGATGATCTTGGTGTGCGTGAAACCGCAGTGCTCAACCCAGAATGGGTGACGCGCGGCGTATATCAGGTCTTGCTGGGTCTTAAGCAACAGGAACGTTGCACGTTTCATGCGCGTAACTTGGACACGCTACTCAGCCGAGAACATTATCCGCATGATCGGCATAAGCAGTTTATTGTTAAAATGATGCAACGCTTTGAGTTGTGTTTTCCTCTGCCCAATGCACCGGACACCTATTTAATTCCGCAGTTGCTTGCCGAACAACAGCCAGAAATTGGTTTTGTTTACCAGGAAAATTGTCTGTGCGTGGAATACCGCTATCCTGCCTGGCATACGGGATTGATCCCGCGTTTTATCGTGCGCCAGCATGAATGTGTGTATCAAGAGAAATACTGGCGAACTGGCGTGGTGCTGCACAGTCAGGATGAACGTAACCGGGCTGTGGTGATCGGTGACCGTTACGAACGCTGCCTGCGTTTGTGGATAATTGGAGATTTTCCGCAACGCAATTTTTTATGGGTGCTGATGAATGAGTTGGAGGGGATACATCATAATATTGGACTTACACCGAAAAAATACGTGTTATATCAAAATATCTCCGTTGAGTATGAAGACCTGCTGGCGGCGGAGAAGGCGGAAAAAATTTTTTATTTTGTCGGCAAGTTAGCTCGGGATGTGCCATTACGGGAGTTATTGGATAATTATCGCAATCCCCAACCACCGGCATCTCAAACGCAGACCAATAATTTTTATGGAGAAATTTACGTGAGTGACAATTCTATTGCCAATAGCCAAGGCATTTTCAATATCCAATCCGAATTGCACCAAGTGCAACAAATCATCGGCGCGCTGCCCAACCTCGCCCCAGAGCAAAAAACTAAAGCAACCGAGTTAATGCAGCAACTTTTAGGAGAATTGTCGAAATTACCGGCAGAAGACGCTGAAGCGATACGTGTTACCGCTAACGAGCTATTGGAAAAAGCCAGCGCGGCCAAGCCCAATCGCACGTTACTGAGCCTCAGCGCCAAGGGATTACAGGAAGCTGCGGCGGCAGTGCAAGGAATCGCGCCAGCGGTGGTAACTACTGTGCGGGAATTGTTGGGTATTTTGAAAATTATTGATGGATAGCGATATGTCAGACCTGGCGCTGGAGGAAGCCATTTTCGCGGCGCTGTCCGAATGAGAGGAAACCCATGATGCGCACACTCGCCCTATCTTACGCCGACGACTTGCTGGTGACCTCCGGCAAAACGCCATACGCGCTGGAAGAAGAACTGCGTTTCTTACTTGCGGTGAAATTATTTGAACTGCATCGCCTGACCCTGGGTAAAGCAGCGGAATTTTGCGGTATGCAAAAGCTGCGTTTCATGTTTGAGCTAGGCCGCCTGCAAGTGCCGGTGATCAATCTGGATGATGACCAAATCGCCGACGAGTTGCGTGATGACTAAGCTCGTCATTATTGCCGACAGCAGTCCACTGATTGCACTTGCCATCATCGGCGAATTAGAACTGCTGCCGCGTTTATACCAGCGGGTTGTGATACCGCCAGCGGTATGGGATGAAGTCACCGTACAAGGTGCGGGGCTGCCGGGTGCAGAAATCGTCAGGCGGTGTGCTTGGCTAGAAATTCAGACACCGACGGCGGATGTGTTAGTGCCGCTGTCCATTTTGGTGGATCGCGGTGAAGCCGAAGCATTGGCTCTAGCGCAAACAATCCCACACAGCACGGTGTTATTGGACGATGCCCAAGCACGGCGGGTCGCGGAACGCTTCGGCATTGCCCGCATCGGCACTTTGGGGATTTTACGCCGGGCGAAAAAAGCCGGTTGGCTCGCGGCAATCAAGCCACACCTGATTACCCTGCGGCAAAACGGCATTTACATTCGCCAAAACCTGATGGACGCGGTTTTGCGGGATGTCGGCGAAGCGTGATGTCCAGTGTCATCAACCAACTCATCACCACCCTCCGCCGTGTCCGCCCCGAAGCGGATGCCGAGGACGTTGCCGATTGGCTGTGGTTGGCAGCATATACTTCAAACGGCAAGGTTTTCGGATTTTGAAAATAGCTGAAATTTCATAG
>DYPE01000044.1:0-6820 GCA_020720085.1 Dichelobacter nodosus
CATTAAGTCCACTGGGAGGGTTTTGTCATTGTAGCATTGAAATCGTTGATGAAGGCCAATAATCGTTCGCGTAGGGCTTCTTTGGAAACGAAGTTACTCCGTTTGACCACTTTCTTTGCCAGGATACTGAACCATTCGATAACGGGTCTTGGCGGCCATGGTACAGTGTCTCCTCTTGAAAAAATCGGTATGTTGTTATTAATTCATGAAATTGTTTCCGACCCATTCGACAGGCTCAGAGCAAGTAATTGCGTGCGGGTGTACTCGCCACGCTGACAACCTAAGGTAATTTGTTGCATTTCTTACAAAGCATTGGCCCTTGTCACGTAACCACCGGGTCATGATACGCTATCTGCATAATTTAACACAATAAAATTTATGGCGCGCTGCTTGCTGATACCCATCTCAGTAGATACGCAAAATTTTGTGTATTTATAGCGAGGACTTTGCTATGAATTTAATAAATCCCATCGTCATCAACGACACGACCCTACGCGACGGCGAACAGTCTGCCGGGGTTTCTTTTACCCTTGAAGAAAAGCAGACGATTGCCCAAGCGCTCGATGCGCTGGGTGTGCCGGAACTGGAAGTCGGCATTCCGGCCATGGGCGCGGAGGAACAGGAATCTATCCGTGTGGTGGCTGGCACCGTGAAAAACGCCCGCCTGATGGTGTGGTGCCGGATGCACGCGCCCGACATCGCTCAGTGCCGGGATTTGGGCGTGTCTAGCGTGGATTTGTCCATTCCCGTGTCGGATCAGCAGATTCACAACAAACTGGGTGCGCAAGCACGTTGCCGCGACCGCGATTGGGTGTTGGCGCAAATTGGCCGCCATGTGGCGCAGGCGCTGGACTTGGGGCTGGAGGTGTGCGTGGGCGGCGAGGATGCCTCGCGCGCTGACCTGGATTTTCTCAAGCGCGTGCTGGAACAGGCAGAACAGGCTGGAGCCAAGCGCTTTCGTTTTGCCGATACGCTGGGCATCATGGAACCGTTCCAGGTTTATGAAACGATTATGGATTTGCGCACCGTGACGAATCTCGAAATCGAGATGCACGCGCACGACGATTTGGGCCTGGCCACGGCCAACACGCTGGCCGCAGTGCGCGGCGGGGCAACGCATGTGAACACCACGGTTCACGGCCTGGGCGAGCGCGCTGGCAATGCGCCGTTGGAAGAAGTGGTGATGGGCTTGCGGCGATTTTTTAAGCCGCAAGACGGCAACGTGCTCGCGCACAACGTGCTTGCGCACATGGACATGCGCCTGTATCCAACGATTTCCCGGCTGGTGGAACAGGCGTCCGGGCGTCCGGTGGGTTGGCACAAAAGCCTGGTTGGCGCGGGCGTGTTCACGCACGAGGCCGGCATTCATGTAGATGGCTTGATGAAAGATGTGCGCAATTACCAGGGCGTGGACCCGGCGGAGTTGGGGCGTAGCCACCAAATCGTGCTGGGCAAACATTCGGGCCGCCACGCAGTGGCCGACGCTTACGCCAGGTTAGGACTGCATCTGTCACGCGAGCAAGCGGAAAGCCTGTTGCTGGCAGTGCGGCGCTTCAGCACGAGTTACAAGCGCGCGCCCGCCAGCGAGGATTTGCGGCATTTTTATAACGTGCTTGGGCACCTGGAACGGGCCGAATCTAGCGCAATGCGAGTATAACAACATGGATTTGCTTGATTTTGATGGTGGCGATTTGTATTTTGAGGAACCGCTGCACGACACCGCACGCGCGAGCTTGGCCCAGGCTGCCGCGCATTACGGCGAGGCGGATGCAAGCGCATTAGCCGAAACCTGGCTGCAACGCGCTGACCAACAAGCCCCGGATCATCCGCTGGTGTTGGTCGCGTTGTACCGATTTTTTTACTACCAGCATCGCCTGGCCGACGCGCTGATTATCGCTGAACGGGTGTTGCGCGTGTTCGCGCAACGGCTGAATTTGCCACAAGACTGGCGCGAATTAACCCCCGAACACCTGCGCGGAGACATTCCCAGCTTACGTTTTTACCTGTTGGCCTTGAAGGGCGCGGGATTGCTGGAATTGCGTTTGGGTGAGACGCGCAGTGCTATCGCCCGGTTGGAAAAAGTCGCCGAATTGGACAGCCAGGATCGGCTGGGCGCACGGGCGCTGCTGGAAGTGGCGCGGGCAAGTTTGGAGACTAAAAATCAGGAGAAACAAGCATGAACGACAGCGACTTTGATCTCGACCTGGAAGAACTCAGCAGCGCTGAGGATTTTCTTAATTATTTCGGCATTGCTTATGACCCGGCAGTGGTGCAGGTCAACCGTCTGCACATTTTGCAACGCTTTCACGATTATCTGGCGCAACACGCCATGCCGGAAGACCAAGCCAGGAACACTGGCGTAGCAGATAAGCGCGCGCTGTACGCCCACTGGCTGGAGCAAGCCTACCAAGATTTTGTCAGTTCTGACGCATTGACCGAAAAAGTGTTCAAAGTGTTTCAAATGGGCCAGCCTTCAGTGGTCAATATTCCGCTGGAAAGCCTGACGCGGTGTCCTGAGCTTGCCGAAGGGCGGCGGGCCTGAGCATGTTGCCCAAATTCGATTATGGCGAAGCGGTGCGTGTCATTCGCAATCTGCGCAACGACGGCACGTTTCCCGGTCAACCCACCGGACGCCTGTTAATCCACCAGGGCAGCGTGGGCTATGTGCGCGACGTGGGCACGTTTCTGCAAGACCAAATTATCTACTCAGTGGAGTTTATTGAAGCTGGGCGAGTGGTGGGCTGCCGCGAGCAGGAGTTGCAACTGGCTTCTGATCCGTGGATTCCGACCCGTTTTGAGTTTCTCGACAAAGTGACGCCAACCAAACCGCTGGGCATTCAAGGCGAAGTCGTGGCCGCGCCGGGGGATGCCGGGGAAATCGAGCAGGTGTTACGCGAACATCCCGGTGGCCCAGGGTATCACGTGCGGTTTGGCACACGGGTGTTGTTGGTGCCGGAAAGTGCGCTGGAATTTTTAGAACCGCAAACGTGAACCCATAAAACGCATGGATCAAGCTGAATTCAACTATCACCTGCTGCGCCACGCGCTGAACGATTACGGCAAAAACCTGGCGCAACTCGACGCAACGGAATACGCCGAAGCGCAACGCAAGGTCGCGCAAAGTTTTGCCCTGGAAGCGCGAGTTTTGGCCGCCCCAGAAGCGGTGGGCGTGATGATTGCCGAAACGCAATTGGCCGAGGCCGTGGCCCAAGTGGCGGCGCGTTACGCCACGCACGATGATTTTGTAGCGGATTTGCGCGCCAACCGGCTGGATGAAGACTGCCTGCGCCAAGCGCTGCACCGTGAATTGCGGTTCGACGCAGTGCTGCGGCGGGTGGCTGCTGGGGTGACGGTGCGCGAAAGCGAAATAAGCGAATTTTATAGGGCGCACCCGGAAAAATTTAACGCGCCGGAACAACGCGCAGTCAGCCATATTTTAATCACCATTAACCCGTCTTATCCTGAAAATACGCCAGATGCCGCACGTCAAAAAATCGAAAAAATCGCCCGCGAATTGGCAGGCCAGGAAGCGCGTTTCGCTGCGTTCGCCCAGCGTTATTCGGAATGCCCCAGCGCCATGCAGGGCGGAAAATTGGGGGAAGTCACACGCGGCCAGCTTTATCCGCAATTGGACGCGGTGTTATTCGAGATGAGTGAAAATACCCTCAGCGCCCCGATCCAAACCGAATTGGGCTGGCATCTGCTGTATTGCGCAAAAATCTACCCAAGCCGCAGCGCCAGCCTGGAAGACGCGGCCCCGCGCATCCGCGAATGGCTGTTGCAACACGCGCAACGCGCCTGGCTCAACCGTGTCTGATCCTTTGGAATTCATCCGCTTGTGAAATACCGGGCGATTGGCGAACCGCGTTAATCCACGCTTCCGAGGTTCATGCTGTGGCGCAACAAGTTGGAGCGTAGCGCCGCCGCGCCTTCGCGTGCGGGATCGCTGCCGACGCGCGTGTAGGCCGCATACAGCGTGTACACGCCTGCCACGCTGGCAGACACGGTGAGGCCCGCTAAAGCGTGCACGGTATCTGCGGGCAGCACATTGTGCAAAAATGCTGTGGGCGTGACCTGCCAGGTTGGGCCAGGCGCGAGAAACAGGGTGGTGTTGGGCATGGCCACGGCAAACCATAAATCCACCGCTTCTGTGCGCCGCATCAGCGCGGGATTTTCTGCTATGCCCAGTTGCAGCAAATCGCCTTCAGCATACTGCGCCTTGGGTTGCGGTGCCCACTGTAAGCCATTGGCCAGAAAAGGGTCTATGTTGGCCTGGAATCCGGCTTGCGGCGCGAACATTTCCATGCTGTCCAGTGTGGCGGGCGGGGTTGCGCTGGCGCTAACCCGCACAATGCGCGCCAGCCAGGCAGTTTTACCTTGATCATCCACCACCACCAGGGTCACGTTGTATGCGCCGGTTTGCTCTAGCGTTATCGTAGCCTGCGCGCCGGAAAATTCGCGGCCATCGGACACCAGCCAGCGGTATTCTTGAATCACGCCGTCGTCGGTGGATGCGCTGGCATCGGCTTGCACCACCAGCGGCGCTACGCCAGTGTCGGGCGTGAGAGTGATCACGGGGTGCGGTGCTTGATTGACGGGCGGCGCAGTGGGGAGGTCGGTGGGGGGCGTTGGCGTGACCGGTGGCGCGGGATTGGGGTCGAGCACGGTGACGGTTTGGCTCATGGTGGATTGCGCGCCCTGTTGGTCGTACACGCGCAAGGTGATGACATACGTGCCTGGCTGGTTCAGCGTGTGTGTCCAGGTGGTGGAGTAGTTGCGCACCAGTTCGCCTGCCACCAGCCATTGGAATAACCCCAGTTCACCGTCAGGATCGTGCGAGGCCGTCATATCCAGGGTGACGGCCAGCGGCGCGTCCCCTTGCGCGGGCGTAGCGGTAAAGCGCGCTACGGGTGGTGTATTGGCTGGCGCAGGCGGGTTGAATAATTTTACCGCTTGGGTTTGGCTGGCGGTCAAGCCTTCGCTGTCGGTCACGGTGAGCGTGATGGTTTGCAGCGGCACCACTTGGCGGAATAAAAATTGCGCAATGGCCCCTTCGGCGCGTTGACCGTCCGAAGTTTGCCATTGATATGTGGCAATTGCGCCATGGGCATCGTGCGATCCGCTGGCGTCAGCACGCACGATCAGTGGCACAAAACCGCCGTCTGGCACCAGCGAAAATACTGCTTGCGGCGGCACGCCAAGTGCGGGCTGGCTGGCAGTGACGCTGATGTATTGGCTGGCCGTGGCCGCCAGCCCTTGATCGTCGGTGATGCGCAAATCTACGCGAAATGTGCCCGCTGTGCCAAACAATGCCGTAGTTTCTACCCCGGTTTTTTCGCTGCCATTGGGAAAGCGCCAACGGTATTCGACAATGCGCCCGTCCGGGTCAATGGAGCCTTGGGCGGATAATAGGTAACGCGCTGGCAAGTCACCGGGCGCGGATTGTGGAGTGATTTGGATGGCTGCCACTGGCGCACGGTTGGCCGCAGAGGGCGGCGTGGCGGGGGGCGGGGTGTTCGTGCCGCTGGCGGGCGCGCTGGCGGCGCTCACAGTTACGGTGCGGGTGGCGCGTGTTGTGTCGCCAGCGGTGAGGGTGATGGCATATGTGCCGGGTTGGTCCAAAATCAACTGTGCCACACCGCAGTCCGCACCCGGCGGAACACTGGGGCTATTCTGGCAGTGTACGCCGTGGCCGCTGGAAATCGTCCATTGATACGGCGGCGCATTGCCTATGGCTTGCAATGCCACGGTCAGCGGTGCCGCACCTGTGGCGGGTGATGCTGTGAAATCAATAGATTGCGCGGTGGGCGCTGGCGGCTGGCTGGTATTGGGTGCAGACGGCGCGGTAGGTGCAGCGCTGACAGTCACCAGCTCAGCGCGGCTGGTGCTCACACCTTGCGGGTCGGTTGTGCGCAAGGTGAGCAGGTAATTGCCCGGTGCATTGAACAAAAATCGCGCCTGGCCACTGTCCGCCGCAGCGCCTTGATCATCACGCCACACGCCGTCCGTGCCCAATTGCACAGAATAGATTTGGCCGTCAGACAACCGCCATTCATATTGTGCCACGCTACGCCAGTGTTCCTGGCCCGCTGCTGCTGGCGCAGTAAAGGTGGCGAGCAACGGCCATTGTTCCGTGCTCAGTTCCAATGCCTGGGCGGCGCAAGCCGCCCACCACGCGACTACGCCCAACCAACGGCTTACCGTGGAGTGGACTCTGCGCTGCTTGTGCGTAGGGGCACTACGGGCGCAGGAAAACATGTTCAATAATCACTGGCGATTGCGGCACGTCCTTGGTAAATGGCCCGCCCGCGCCCACAGCTTGGTTGGCAATGGCGTCCACCACCTCCATGCCATTGATCACTTCGCCAAACACCGCGTAGCCCCAGCCGTCTTGGCCGGGATAGTTCAGCGCAGCGTTGTTTTCTAAATTAATGAAAAACTGGCTGGTAGCGGAATTGGGTGAGGAAGTTCTGGCCATGGCAATGGTTCCCCGATGGTTGAGCAAGCCGTTTTGCGCTTCGTTCACAATGGGCGCATAGGGCGTTTTGGCCTTAAAATCCTTATCAAATCCGCCGCCTTGCACTACGAAGCCACGGATGACGCGGTGGAAAATCGTGTTGCGGTAAAAGCCTTCTTTAACATAACGCAAAAAATTTTCTACGCTTTTTGGCGCTTTTTCCGCATTCAGCCGCAATTGGATGACGCCCAGGTTGGTTTGGATGTCTACTTCAGGAAATAGGCTGGCAGTGGCCGCGCGCAAGGGTATGGCGCGCAGGCTGGTGCCATCAATAAAAAACGGCGTGCCGGTTGCGCCAGCAGG
>DYPE01000044.1:6920-19946 GCA_020720085.1 Dichelobacter nodosus
CCGCGTTCCGGGTTACGCCCGCGTTCCGGGTGGTGACTTCCACGTAAGGAATGGTAAGTGTGATGCCGCTGGCGTCGATTATGGCTGTGGCGGGCGCGTCTGCCGCGTGGGAGATGGGCAGCCAGAATAGCAACGCCAAGAGTGAAATGAGGCGTATTTGTCGCATAGGGTCTCCTGTGGTAAAAAATGAGAGGGCTGTCATGCTGCCTGAGCAACGGGCAGCGGATGCAAGGGTTGGTAAGGGATTTGGCAATGGCTGCCTTGACGGCTGCCCCGGCGGTGAAACTCTTGGGTTATGCGATTGATAACCAGCCATTTTTGGTCACACCAGTCCGGTGCGAGTAAAATATCAGCGCCCGCAGTGCCTGTAACGCGGTGGAACACCACCTCTGGCGGCGTGCGTTCGATTAGATCGCAGGCCGTGGCAATGTAGTCGTCCAAGTCCAGCGGCGGGTATTCGCCGCGCCGCCATTGCAGCGCCAATTGGGTATGCCTGACCACATGCAACGGGTGGATTTTGAGGCCATCCACACCCAATGCCAGCACTTTGGCGAGCGATTCTAAGGCGTGCGCACGGCCTTCGCCGGGCAAACCTACAATCAAATGCGCGCACACTGGCAAGCCATAGGCGCGCGCAGCACGGACTGCTGCGGCGTATTCCGCGAAGCCATGACCGCGCTTGACACGGTTTAGGGTTTCGTCAAACGCGGATTGCAGGCCCAATTCTAGCCATACTTCAAATCCGCGTTGCTGGTAGCTGGCCAACAATTCCAACACCGCGTGCGGCACGCAGTCAGGCCGAGTGCCCACCGACAGGCCGACGATATGCGGCGCGCGCAGGGCTTCTTCGTAGAGCTGAGCCAAGTATTGCACATCCGCATACGTGTTGGTGTACGCTTGAAAATAGCCAATATAGCGGCGGGCGCGGGTGCGTTTGAGCACCACTTCGCGGCCTTTGGCCAATTGTGCATGCACCGCCGAATGGTCGCGCGCGTTGGGGCTGAACGAATCGTTGTTGCAAAAGGTGCAGCCACCACGATCCTTGCTGCCATCGCGGTTGGGGCAGGTAAATCCGGCGTGAATGGTGAGTTTGTGAATGCGCTCACCATAACGGCGCAGTAAGTCCTGGCCAAATGTGTTTACATAATCAGATAATTGCATGCCTTGGTTCTTGGCTGAGATTAGTTAAAAATTTTGTGCAAAAATGCGCTGAGTTTGGCCCACGAATCCTTATCCGCAGCAGCGTCATACGCCAGCGGCAGGTCGAATTTTTTCGCAAAATCATCGGCTTGCGGATTGGTGAAGCTGTGCTGCACGCCAGGGTAGCTGATCACTTCATACACTGCGCCCGCTGCGTCCATTTCTTGTTTAAACGCAGCCACTTGCTCAGGCGGCACCATGCGGTCGTCCGCGCCAGTAAACACCATCACTTGCGTTTTGATCTGGCCCTTGGCAGCAGGTTCAGCGCTGGCCAGGCTGCCGTGGAAACTGGCCACACCGCGCACATCCGTGCCTGCACGCGCCATGTTAAGCACCACGCCGCCGCCGAAGCAATAGCCAATGGCCGCCAGTTTTTCGCCATCCACGTTGGGCTGGCTGCGCAGAAAGGCCTTCGCCGCGTCAAACCGCGCTTGCGCCAGCCCCTTGTCATTGTTCACTTGCGCCATAAATGCGCCTGCTTCCTTGGGATGGTCAGCGGTTTTGCCATCGCCGTACATGTCCACCGCCAACGCCACATAGCCCTGTTGCGCCAACAGGTCAGCACGCTTGCGCGCATATTCATTGTGGCCCCACCATTCATGCACCACCAGCACGCCAGGGCGTTTGCCCGTCATTGCGCTGTTTTGCGCCAAATATCCTTTGAGTGTGGTGCCAGCGGCACTATATTCAACGGAGTTGCCTTGCACCTCAGCATGGGCCATAGCCGCCGCTGTTAAACAAATTCCCACGATAACCGCATGTATAATCTTCATAATCTCTCCATCTCCAGGTTGACCAACGGTTGACGCGCCCGGCGCGCTTGCGTTGCTGCGTGATTAACAAGGTATAATCCTGTGACGCCCGTGTGTATGTAGCACGAGGTATTGCTCGCAGCCACAATTTTTGCCACGAGATTTTTTCAGTATGGAACAAGTTCCGCCGCAAATCCATACCACCACGGTATTACTGGTGGACGATCAGCCGATTATTGGCGAAGCCGTGCGCCGGATCGTGGCAGACGAGACGGACATTCAATTTCACTATTGCGCCCAGGCCACTGCTGCGCTGAAATTGGCCGCGCAAATTCAGCCCACTGTGATTTTGCAGGATTTGGTAATGCCGGAAATGAACGGCCTGGATTTAGTGCGCTATTTCCGCGCCGCGCCTGCCACACGCGACGTGCCGCTGATCGTGCTGTCTTCACAGGAAGACCCCGCAGTGAAAGCACAGGCATTTGCTCTAGGCGCGAACGATTACGTGGTGAAACTGCCGGATTCGCTGGAATTGCTCGCCCGCATCCGCTATCACTCGCGCGCCTACATTCATTTCTTGGAGCGCAACGCAGCATTTTCTACCCTAACTCGGCAAAATGAAAACATCGCGGATCAAAATATCCGGCTGGAACAATTAAACCAGGAAAAAAATGAATTTTTGGGCATTGCCGCGCATGACTTAAAAAATCCCTTGTCTGCCATCAAAGGCTTGAGCGAATTGATGATGGAGGACAACCTGCTGTCATTGGAGGAAATCCGCGAGCTGGCCGAGAAAATTCATGTGGCATCGGAAAGAATGTTTAATTTAATCATGACATTGCTTGACGTAAATGCCATTGAATCCGGCAAAATGAACATGCGCGTGCAACCAGTTGAATTGCTGCCCGTGGCACATGCCGTGGTGCAGGATTACCAAGCCCAAGCGCAGGCCAAACAAATTACCCTGAATTTTTTTCCGCCGCACGCGCCGTTGTGGGCCTTGGCGGACAGCAATGTCACCCGGCAAGTTTTGGACAACCTGGTGTCCAACGCAGTCAAATATTCACCCCCTGGCAAGTCCGTGTTGATCAGTTTACACAGTAAACAAAATCAAGCCCGCTGCGCCATTACGGATCAAGGCCCGGGCCTTAACGAACAAGATAAACAAAAATTATTCGGAAAATTCAACCGTTTGAGTGCAAAGCCTACCGGCGGCGAGCATTCCACTGGCTTGGGACTGTTCATCGTCAAAAAGCTGGTGCAGGCCATGCAGGGCGAAATCTGGTGCGACAGTGAATTCGGCAAGGGCGCGACCTTTACCCTAGCCCTGCCACTCATTCCGCCGCCATGACGCCATTTCCCGCAGCCCATGGCTGGTTCGTGACCGGCACTGACACCGGCGTGGGCAAAACCCGCGCTGCGCTGGCGCTAATGCGCGCCTGTCAACGCCAAGGCCATTGCACCATCGGTATGAAACCCGTGGCCTCTGGTTGCCAAACCACGCCAGTGGGCCTGCGCAACAGCGATGCCCTGGCACTGCTGCGACAATCGAACCTGGACGCGCCATATGAGTGGATCAATCCCTATGTGTTGCAACCGCCCATCGCCCCCCACTTGGCAGCAGCGCAAGCAGGAATCCGACTCGAAATTACACCCATCATCAAAGCTTATCAACGCCTGCGCCCTTTGGCGCAACGCATTGTGGTGGAGGGCGCGGGCGGCTGGCGCGTGCCGATCAACGAGGGCGAAACCTTGGCGGATGTAGCGCTGGCCCTGCGTTTGCCGGTGGTATTGGTGGTGGGGCTGCGGCTGGGCTGCATCAATCACGCGCTACTCACCGCAGAAGCCATCGCCCGTGATGGCGCACCTTTGGTCGGCTGGATTGGCAGCGCGATTGATTCAGACTATGCGCCAGATACCACGCTGGAAACCCTGCGCGCACGCATCGCCGCACCATGCTGGGGCTGGATACGTCATGGCGGCTGGCGCATTATCACGGGGCGCTAGGCGATGGGATGCGAAAACAACGGCAAATGGTGCCTAATCCGTGCGCCGTTGGCATTCCGGCAAACCGAGCAATACTAAAAAGAACAGTGCGACAAATAGGTAAGGACTGGCAGCAAGCAGGTGGCGGTTCCAATGGCTGAGCGCACCTTCCCCGTGCGGGGCTGCAAACGCAAACCATAAGTTGGGATTGTTGTCCTCCGCCACCAGCCGGTAAGGCACGCCAGGGTTGCGTATTGTGACCAACTGCCAAGTTTCCTTGGGCGGTTTTTCCACACGGATGGACGTGCGTGTGCCGTCTTGGGTTTCCAGCACCAATTGCAGGCCGTCTTCACCCAAATAACCGCTCACTGGGATTTGTAAATAACGTTGGGGCAAAGGGGTTTGCCACAGACTGCGGAATACGCCCACAGCGGCATTGCCATGCGCGCCATACGAACCCACGGCAGTCTCGCCCCGGTAAGTGCCTGTGGATGGATAAAAACCATTGGGCGCGAAAGCCTGGCTTTCTTCGCCCGCCAGCGCGACTGGAACTTGAATATTTGCTGCCAGGCGGCTGCGCAAGCCGGGGTGATCCAGCCAAGTGCCCAAATGATCTGCAACAGGATAAGGAATGTGCAAAAATGGCGCTTCCTGCAATATCCTCCGATCCTGGCGGATGAGATACTGGTGCACATTGGCTTCCTGAATGAGGTTAATTCGGTGTTTTTCTTCCACTGCCGCAATCACCTGGGTAAGCGTGAGACCGAACAGGCCAGTAAGCAATAACGCAATCCATGCTCGCGCCCATCGTTGGGGAAATGTAGCGTTGCGCGTAAGCACAAGTATTGCGCAATAGTTGGCGATTGCGCCGATGGCAAGCAAATCCATATAACGCGAGGCGGGCGGAACGCCACCCGCGCCACGCGCGTAAGCCGCACCGATGGCTTGCAGCATGACCCAGCCGCCCAAGGCCAGCGTGACTAATTCCAGTTTATCCAATGGGCCGCGCCGCCACAGCGTGCGCAGCGCCAGAACCAACAGCGGCAATTGCAGCCAAATGCCCACATAGTATTGAGGCCATGGCCAGGCCAGCGCCTTGGCGAATGCTAAACCAAATTCAGCCGCTGAGTGCGCTTTCAATGACGCATGGTGAGGTGCATCCACCAACAATCCCACTGCCAAGCCGATGAGGATAAAACACACCAAAACAGTAACCACATGATTGGCTAATGTCTTAGTTTCTACCCGGGCCATATACAAGGCCAGGATGCCCACCACCACCACCATGAAAAATCCCGAAGCCAGACAGAAATTGGCCGCCACCGCTGCCAAAATGCCCAGCCACCACGGCCCGCTATTAACACGGTGCAACAGCAATCCCCACAATGTGACCAAGCTGCATGTCACCAGCAAATAAAATGGCGATTGAAACCCCGCCAAGGTATTTTCCCAGCCAAAAGGCACCATCCACAGCAAGGCAATGAGCAACGTCGCGCCGATGCGTTCAGACGGGGACAACAGGGGACGCAACAGCAGAATGAGCAAACCGGCATTCAGGGTGTGCAACAGCGCATTGACCGTCATTTCCAGCAACGGATCCCATTGCTGGTTGATGATAAACAAAAATAGCGTCAATAAACGAGCAAAGGCAATCCGGTGTTCATTGTGCGCCGCGAACAGGGTTTGCCATGACAGCGTATGGTGGTCCAGCCAGGGGATGAACAAGCTGCTGGCTTGCGCATCCCATTGGTCCCAAAATGGCAGGGCGCTACCCATGCTGTGAATCAGCCAAATGTGGGCAAATAACACCAGCGCCAGCAGCAGGAAGATAAACCAGGGGAACGATAGGTGCGTGGGGTAAAAACGGGCAAACGACATAAGAAATTTTCCGCGTTAGACATATCGGAATGAAGGAGGAAAGAAAATCACCACACTGCCTTTAACGGGCATCTAAATCCCTTTCTCCAATTGTAGATACTCCATAATGCCCGCCACGCTGTCCGTAACGCTACGCTGTCCAGTATCCACCTCGACTTCTGCAGTCAATGGCGCTTCATAAGGGGACGAGATTCCAGTAAAATTTTTTAATTCGCCGCTTCTGGCGCGTTGATACAAACCCTTCACATCGCGTTGTTCGCACACCAAAAGCGGGCTGTTGCAATACACTTCAATAAAATCATTCGAACCGATTACGTGCCGCGCGCGGGCGCGGTCGGAGCGGAACGGCGAGATAAAGGCTGTGAGCACGATAATGCCCGCTTCCACAAATAATTTTGCCACTTCCGCCAAACGGCGGATATTTTCAGTGCGATCTTCGGCGCTAAAGCCCAGATCGCCGCACAGGCCATGGCGCACATTGTCGCCATCCAGCACAATGGTGCGGTAACCTTTGTCGAACAGGGTCTCTTCCAACGCATGGGCCAGGGTGGATTTTCCTGAGCCGGATAGGCCAGTAAACCAGAGCACCATGCTGGGATGGCCGTTTTGGCGGGCACGCAGGGCGCGGGTGATGGTAGGGTGATGCCATACGGTGTTATCGCTGTGCGTGGTCATAAGCGTTGCGGTTTCCTCAATCTAATAAATTAAATAAAAACAACCAGGTGCCCTGCCCAACGGCAGGGATTGGGGAGTGCGGGCAGGATTTACCCTGCCGGTGCGGGGGTAGGCGCTTTTTTCTTTGCCCAGCGCATGGGGCGGTAAAAATCGCCAGCCGTCAGGCAAGCCCACATCCAGGGTAACCAGCGCAGAAATGCAAATGCCAGCCAAGCCGCCCACAGCAGCAACGCCAGGCGGTACACCCACATGGGCAGGCTGAATACCCAAGGCTGGGGTAGGGCATCGGCTACGCGGTCTTGATACCAGCGCAGTAAAAATTCGCTGGAACCATTGCCTTGCACGAACATTTCCGGCTGGCCACTGGCGAGCAAACCATAGCGCATGGCATCGGCCAAACTGGCCAACGCCACCACCGTCATAAGCAGCAGCGCGGTTTGCACCAGATTAAATTTCCAACTCGCGCTGACGCTGGGCAATAGCGCACGGCGCGCCCCCAACGCCAGCAGCCACAGGAAGATAAAGGCGGCCAGCAAAATGTGTTGTTGGGCGGTAACTATGCCCAGCAATAGCCAATCCCAACTGCGCAATGGCGTCAGCGCGCCAGTAGCTTGAGCAGGCGAGGGGATGCGCGCCAGCAGCGGTGCCAGCGCGATCAATACCAATAGTACGCCCCAAAACAGCACTGCTGGGCCTAGCGTTGGGCCGCCTGCCAGCCACAGCCAACGGTTGTCCGCCAGTTTGATTTCCACGGTGGCATTGACGCTGGGATTATTTAGGCGCACTGGCGGCGTGCGGAAAAAACTATGAATGCCGCTGGGCTGGCGGAATTCCAATTCTACGCTTTGGCTGCCAGGATGCAGCGGAATGGAAACTTCGCCATTTTCGGGACGGAGCGGATGCGGCAGGTCATTGATGCGGGCTTGTAGCAACGTGGCGTCTTGCGGCAGGTGGATACGGTGTGGGCCGCCACGGCTGGTGCGCATGGTGAGACGCAGGCGGCTGTCCGTGGCGCGCAGGCCCGGGGTTACGGTCAGTTGGCTGCGGTCAATGGTCAGCAATTGTCCGGGCACGCCTTCAGGCCGTTGTATTGTTAAGTCGATGCGCTCACCAGGCCAAGGCCGCCACGCAGGCAGCCAGCGGCCTTCGTGCTGATGATGCACCACTGGGATGCCCGAGGCTTCCACATGCCACAACGGGCCTGCCTCTAATTTCCAAGTTTCCACCCATTCCTGTCTATCTGGCGCAATCAATTCAATGGCATCGGCTTTGGCAAATACGGATAACCATTGGATTTCATCTTCACCAGGTGCAATGTTGAGCAACGCATGGCCATTTTCTACGCGCGGTTGTTCGCTGGTGATGGATTCGCCAGGCAGCAGCGGCAATTCCAGCACAATCGCGCTGTCTGCTGGCGACAAACGGCGTACCGTGGTTTCCACTTGCCAGTCCAGCCCCAGGCGCAGAATGCGCTCCACTTCCACAAACGGCGGCAACGCGCCCAATTCCAGCGGCGTGGACGTAGTGCCCGCGTCGCGGCTGAATTGCAACTGGCTGTCTGCGATGCCGTTTTCATGTACGCCATCGACCCGCCAGCCCTGTGCAGCATAGACCGTGCGCCGGGGCGGCAAGGGCAGGGCAAGTTGTACTGTGGCGCGCGCGGGCATGGAGCCGTGCAGGCGCGCACGGTGAATGCCAGGTGGCACAGCAATCCACAATTGGCCGTGTTCGTCGCGGCGCAGGGCAGAGGCGGGCGCATCGTCTAACAACACTTGATCGGGCTGCCATTGGCTCAACGTGCCAGGCAGCGGAAGGGCCGCCATGGCCGAGGCATGAATATCCACTTCCGCCACCAGCCATTCCGGCGCAAGCTCTAGGCGCAATTGGGTAATGACTGCGCAGTTGGGATGGCATTCCGGCGCGCGTAGCAGTCGCTCGCGTAGTTCGTCAAGCAATTCTGTAGTAGGAATCGGTGTGGCCACAGGCAGCGCATTGGCTTCCGTGGCGTAGGGCGTTTGCGGCCATGCGGTCAGCGCCATGGCCAGCACCGCGCTTGCTACGCCAGCCGGTTTCAGCGCACGCCACCACGCGCCGTTGTCGGGCGTGTGGATATCGCCGCGCCAGGCACGCAACAGAAACCAGCCGCCCAGAATGCCGCACAGCAGCACTTGCAACAAGCCCAGTAACCGCGTCCAAGGCGGCGGCAACAAATAGAGCGTAACTTGTTGGTTGGCTTGCACCGAACCATTCCATTCCAGGCGCATGGATTGCCATTGCCAGTTGGGCAAGCCTGGGCCGGTTTGAATTTGCGCGTTCGGATCGGTTTGCATTAATTTTTGTTGCGCATACAAGGATGATTTGGCTTTGTCCTTGCGCGCCAACGCACGAGATTCGGGGCGTAGCTGGGGCGGCGCAGGCGGCGCGCTTTGCGGCAGGTCTTGCGCTTGCTGGGGTGCGTTGGCTTCACCTGCTGATTGCATGTGCAGTTCGAGTTCGTCGGCAACGTTCTGTTCTGGAACGGGTTCTGGCATGGTATCCGCTGCGGTTTCTTTCTTCATGAATTCTTCTACAGGAATATTGGCCAACGAGCCTGGCGGTGGCCAAATTCCAGCATCGTTATTCTCGGCATGGCTCATAGCATATTGCGCGGTTTGCGGAAACAAGGCGTGTACCGTATGGTTGGTGATGAAGGGCAGTACAATGAACAACATGGCCAACAGGCTCAGATTGAGGTAGGACTCCGGCCAGCGGCGGTAAGGATTATCCTTAGGAATCAAGCGCAATAGCGCCAACGTGGCGGTGAGGTTCAGCCACAGCCATTGCGGTGCGCCTACTTCGTGATACGTCAGGGCCAATGTGGCGAATGCCACCAGCCCCCACGACACCGACCACAAGCGGCCTATGGCCAAGCTGGTGATCATAACTAGAAAAAAGCTACTCAAATCCCATTGTTGCAGCCATGCGCCCGCTTTGTTGTCCACACCCTGCGCGTGCAATAGCCGCCAGCCAGGCGGCAGATGCAAGGTGGCGGCTGCGTTATGAAAATCCTGCTGCCAGCCGCTGGCAGGTAGCGTGCGCAAAGGTTGCTCAATGCGGCTGTCAGCGCGCACATCAATGTCGCCCCGGCGCACTTCCACGCCCGCTTGCCCAGAAGCCAGACGGGTGATGAATTGATCTTCGCCATTCACGCGCACTCGCCCTAAAATCGCGGGTTCGCTCATTTCTAGCCGCCAGCCCTTGGTCATGCTGCCATACACATGGTCTTCCAGCGTGTAGCCCTTGCCGTCAAAATCCAGCCACAACGCGCGCTCCAAGCTTAACTTGTCTGGCTCAGGTTCAGGATCGCCGCGCCGCTTTTGCGTAAGCCGCAAGGTTTCTTGCGGCAACATGCGGTACGCAGGCAAATTTTTCCACTCCACCGGCATACCGGTTTGTTGCGGATCAATGGCCACGCCGTCTTCCACTTCCACCATGCGCACGCTGTGATCTGCGGCAAAACTCCAAATTTCTTCCGCTGGCCAAGGTTGATCCGCAACGGGCAGTTGGAATTCGGTAATGTCGCCGTGATGGCGCGCGGTGAATTCCATCACCCACGAACCGGGGCGCACTTGTATGCGCACTTTGCCATCCGGTTCCAGCCGGGCAGGCAGCACGCATTCCAACGCCAACGGCTGCCAATGGCTGGCAGGCGGCACGAGCGGGCCTAACAAAATTTCGCGGTGGCGTCCGGCTACGTCCAGTTCCAGCCGCGTGGTCAGTTGTACCGGCACACCATCGGCCAATTTACGGAACACGCGCAAATCCAAGCGATTTTCTTCAGCAGGCGAGCCGTCTTGGGCTTGGCCACCACGGCGTAACCACACCCGGCCCTGGCTGTCCCATTCCGGCTGTGCCACCGCTTCGCCATCCAGTTTCAACAACAGCACGCCCGGCACAGCAGCACCGCTGGCCGGATCAGCAGACACGGGCAGGAATTCAGGTCGCTTATCCCAGGCAAAAACGCCAGTTACTGTGTACTCGCCTGGTTCCAGCCACAACGCTGGACGGCCTTGCCAATCCAATAACACAGCAGATTGGCCATTGCTTTGCACGTCTTGCGGCCAATTTTTATCATCCCCTGGCAACTGCGCAAACGTTTTGCCATAAATTCGCCAGTGCTGAGAAAACGTCGCCCCTGCGTTGGTGACTGTGAGTTGCAATTGGCTGGGCCACGCGCATTGCCGTTCTTCGCCTTGCTCCTGGCGCAATGGGCAATCTTTATTGTGAATGTCGTGTAGCGCCCAAGTCACCCAAGCTTGCAATGGCTCTGGCACCGGGAGTTCTGCCCACGCTGAACACACTGCCAAACCCACCCCCATCAACAGCCCACTGCACAGTTTTATCCACACTTTGTTCATGACCATTGCCTCCCAACTGCGAACTACCTGCACTACCAAAAGTTACAATGTTATTTTCTATAATTTTATAGACTATTTTTCAATTTTTTTAATGCGCATAATAATTCTGGAATATCTGTTTGTATAACACTCCACAATATATCATTATCTAATCCTAAATAAGCGTGGATTAAACGATTACGTAAAGCAATAATTTGTCGCCAAGAAATATGTAAATAGCTAATGCGAATTTCTAATGGAATATTTGTAGCAGCTTCACCAATTAATTCTAAATTGCGTAACGTTGCATCATAAACAAGAGAATTTAGTTAAAACTCAGTTTGATCTAATTTTTCAGTATAAGATAACACTCTCTCACTAAACACTATCATATCATCGATATAAAATAACCATTCACGCGACATAAATTAATTCTTTTTCTATATGAGGGCGTAATTCTTTGCGTAAAGATTTATCGGTTACTAAATCGATTGATTTTCCTAATAAATCCTCTAAATAAAATTGTAGGCCAAAATAATCTTTTGAGGTAGGTATTTTTTCAAAACTTACTAAAATATCAATATCACTATGTTCTGTTGCTTCTTCTCGAACAGTCGAACCAAAAATTGCAAGTTTTGCTACACTAAATTGCTTAAATATTGCTTGATTTTGCTGCAATAAATGTAGAATTTTTTCTATTTCGGTTCGATGGGCATTCATGTTCTTTTTATCAGCTAGAAATAATGATGCGGTTTATACTAAATCTTACAGGTTATTTTCAATAAAACTGTCCAAACTAATATTTGTTTTATAACTCCATGATAGCTTTATTTTGGTGTATTTCTTAATTTTTTTATTTTCACAAAAATTTTTTTATGGACAACTGAATCGCCGCCCGATCGCCCAAGTCGTGTGGGATAAATCGCGCGTCGCGGTATTAAGCTAACTTATTCTTCTGAATCAATGCGTAAGCCGAATGATTATGAATGGATTCAAAATTTTCCGACTCCACAATATACGCATCCACCCTAGGCTCCAAATTCAAACGGCCTGCCACATCGCGCACCATATCTTCGACAAACTTAGGATTATCATACGCTTTTTCAGTAACAAATTTTTCATCAGGTCGTTTGAGCAGACCATATAATTCACAAGAGGCTTCTTGCTCAACAATATCAATCAATTGTTCTATCCACACAAAGCCATTGGTGCGAGCAGTGACCGTGACATGCGAGCGTTGGTTATGCGCGCCATATTTGGCAATTTTTTTCGAGCACGGACACAAGCTGGTGACTGGCACCACGACTTTTACCGAGATTACCGGCGCTTCGCCAGTGATTTCGCCAATAAAAGTGACATCGTAGTCCATTAAACTAACCACGCCCGAAACCGGTGCCGATTTTTTAATAAAATAAGGAAACTGCATTTCAATGTGGCCGGATTGCGCTTCCAGCCGCACAATCATCTCATGCAGCATTTTCTTAAATGACGTGACGGTGATTTCAAATTCGTTCTCATTAAGAATTTCAACAAAGCGCGACATGTGTGTGCCTTTGAAATTGTGCGGCAAATTCACGTACATATTAAAGTTTGCCACAGTGTGTAATTCTGCGCCGTCGCGGGTTAGGACTTTGATGGGATGTTGAATGTCTTTAATGCCCACTTTATCAATGGCGATATGGCGTTTATCTTCGCTGTTTTGTACATCCGGGATGTTTGGGACTGGGGTAGTCATGTGATTATTCTCCTTCAATTTCAGTATATTGTACGCAGGCGGATTCCGTTTCCCACAAAGTTACGGCGCAAACGTGAACCTGCGCGTTATTGATCAAGCTAGCGACTTCCCGGTAAAAATAAGCGGCCAAATTTTCTGCGGTGGGGTTTTGCTGGTCAAAAGGCGGAATATCATTTAGGTATTGGTGATCCAAGCGATCTGCCACGGTATTGGCAGCATGTTTGAGCGTTTTGAAATCCACTGCCATGCCTATCGTGTCGAGTTGGCGGGCACTCACTGCAATTTCCACTTTCCAATTGTGGCCATGCAAATTACGACACGCGCCAGGATAGCCAGTAAGCGAATGGGCAGCGGCGAATGAGGTATGAATTTTGAGCGTGTACAAGCCTGCCATGAAAAATAATTTCCTAACGATACAAAAAAA
>DYPE01000045.1 GCA_020720085.1 Dichelobacter nodosus
TACGAAACTTTCAAAGCCGCGACGGCGAATACGGCGCACGCTTTGCCCTGCTGTTTCGCCAAACCATCCGCCTGCTGGTGCTGCCCGCTGACATCAACCAACGCCTGCCCGCACTGTACACCAGCCTTGCTGAACGCTATCTCGCCAATGAACCTGCCACTGTGCGCCATTTTCAGCTACGAAGAAAATCGCTACTTTTTCCTCAGCGAATGATTGGACTGGCTCAAGGTGCATGAACGCGGTGAGCGGATGCGCGGTTAATGTCACATAGGTTCGTTCACCTCAAATAAATGCCGTTATGCATTGGCAACCGCTAAATCCGCGCGGATTTTGTCCAGTAGAGCAGCGGAGGCAGTTTGTGCTAAATCAAGTACGCGCTCAAAATCTTTATCGCCGCCATAATACGGGTCTGGCACTTCGCGCAACGGCTGTTCGGGCGCAAAATCGAGCAATAGGCAAAGTTTATGGCGGTATTGCTCTGGGCAAAACTCAGACAAATAGTCAAGATTGTCCGCATCCATGGCTACAATGTAGTCGAATTGGGCAAAATCTTCCTCGCGCACTCGCCGTGCGCGCAACGGTGTGAGGTCAATGCCCCGGCGTGCAGCAGCGCGGATGGCGCGCGAGTCGGGCGGTTCGCCGCAGTGGTAAGCGTGCGTGCCTGCCGAATCCACCTGGATTTGCGCGGTCAGCCCGTGTTCGCGCACCTGATGCATGAATACGCCTTCCGCCGTGGGAGAGCGGCAAATGTTGCCCATGCACACGAATAAAACTTTTTTGACAGTGGTTTCTTTCATGATAAATTTCCTACAATCGTTGTTAGCCCATATTTTCCTACAAAACTGGATTAAAAAAGCACCTGAGTAGTTAGTTACCTTAATACAAAGAAAATTAGGCAAACAACTTCTAGGGGCTGTCAGAAAAAAATATTATCAATGCGCTGCATCCAAGTCGCCAGGCTGAAATGATTTGACAATATGCGTCACAATGACATCGTAGTCTGCTTTGGACTGCGATGGATAGCGCAAATACAAGGTATTGAGAGACGCCGCTCCCACATAACCGCGCACGTACAAGATATTATGACCGCTGTAGCCAGATAATGCGTACCCATCTGCTTTTTTCTGGCGATAAGTCACGCGATCAAATTCTGTTGCTTGTCGCGCTATTTCACTGTCTACGTTGGCTTCTAGCGCGTTGTTACTGCCGCTGACTGTCATGCTGAATCCGTTCTGATTATAGAACACCCGTCCATCATTATTTTCCGGTGCAGGTTCAATCTCAAAATCAACGGAATAGTCCACACAGAAACCAAAACGGTCGTTGCAATAAGTTTCATATTCAGCGGCAAAAACAGGGCGGGATAAACATAGCAATAAGAGTATCTTGAGTAAAATAGTTCGGGAAGGCACAGTACGATTTCCTTTCATAAAGCACAAGTTACGAGGACTGAACGGGTACGGACAGTGTATTACGCAAGGGGACACGCGCTTGTCAAGCAGGCGGTTTGTATGAGTTGGGCTGCCGTTTGGCCCACCCGGGTGGCGCGAAGTATAGGGAAGGGCAGGGATAACGGGCGCGTGGCGGGAAATTCTAGGTAAATTAGGCTAGATTCGTGCAGCCAGTGGTATTGTTGCAAGTGCGCGCACGCAGGTTGCCAAAGTTCTAAGGCAAACGGCGGGTCTAAAAATACAATATCAAATGGGATAGGCGGTTCGTGCGCGAGCCAGTGCAGGGCGTCGGTGTGCAGCACTTGCACGCGGCACGCAGTGTCATTAGGACAAGCAGGCGCGCTGGTTAGACGGGCGGCCAATGCGTGGAGGTGGCGGGCGCTGGCTGGTTGGTTTTCCAACAGTATCACTTCTGCCGCGCCGCGCGATGCTGCTTCCAGCCCCAGCGCACCGGTGCCAGCAAAGGCATCCAGGCAACGCGCGCCAGGCAGGTACGGCATCAGCCAGTTAAATACGGTTTCACGCAGGCGGTCAGCGGTGGGGCGTAAGCCAGGCGCGTCCAGCACCGGCAGCTTGCGCCCGCGCCATTGCCCAGCGATGATGCGCACGCTGCCGGTGCGGGCCGTGGCCATGGGTTATTTCGCTGGATTGCCTTGTTCAAATTTCATGGGATATTTTTTGCCGCCCGGCCAAATCAATTCGCCTGGGCCGTGGCGTTTGTCATTTTGAAATTGGCCTTGGTAGCGGTCGCCATTTTTCCATACCAACAAGCCGTTGCCGTCGCGCACGTTGTTTTTAAATTCGCCTTCATAGCGATCGCCGTTGGGCCAGGTGTATACGCCCGTGCCGTAGCGAGTATCTTGCTGCCAATCTCCTACATAACTGTTGCCATTGGCCCAGGTGTACATGCCATTGCCATGGCGTTTGCCGCTTTGGTAAGCGCCTTTGTATTTGTCGCCATTGCTATAGGTATACTCGCCCGTGCCAGTGCGTTGGTCGTTGAGGAAATCACCTGTGTATTGATCGCCGTTAAACCACGTCATTTTTCCTTTGCCCGTGCGCGCATCATCAACAAAATCGCCTTCATAACGGTTGCCATTGGCCCAGGCAAATACGCCCTTGCCTGTGCGTGCGCCATGTTGCCAAGTGCCGTCGTAGTAGTTGCCATTGGCCCAACGGTATACGCCTTGGCCATGACGTTCGTTTTCTACATAATCGCCTTCATAGCGGTCGCCCGTGGCCCAGACATATATACCTTTGCCGTGGCGCTTGCTGGCTTGAATGCCGCCTTCATAGCGGTCGCCCTGTGGCCAAGTGATGACGCCTTGGCCGGAATATTCTCCATTGACCGTTTTGCCTTGCAAATCGGTGATGGTCATTTGGGCCAAAATAAGCGGCGTCCACAACGCCAGCAGTAGTAAGGGTATGGTGCGCAACATGGCGTTCTCCTTAATGATGCCTGTCAAAAGTTAAGTGACAATATGATACAAGAAAAACGCCAGGCGCGGTTAGATGCGTTTGCGTATCAGCAAGACAATCTCTGTCAAAGAGCGTATCGCCTATGTTGGCCGCACTTCCGTGATGCCCTTATGCGCGATAAATAACCCACAGCCTTGCTTGCGTCCTGGCCCCAGTCCGTGGATTTGCAAGCGCAGCGCGCTTTCCTTGTCCAAGTCTGCGACCATCAGCCCGCGTGTGAGTTGGCGTTGATCTGGCATTTCTCCTTGAAAATACATGGTTTTACTGGGCAACAGTTTGCGGTAGCGAATGTCCAGCGCGTGTAACGCGGTTTGCGCCCAGTGTAAAAAATCCGCTTCTTCCAGGTCTTGCGCCACTGCCACATAGCGACAAAATAGCACAGATTCTGTGCTCAGCGTTTTGGCCATCGCGTCGCCGAGTTGTACCGCACAGCCACACAAATCCAGACGTGCGCCCTGCAACGCTTGGCGTGCGTCGTCCACCCGGGCGCGAGGCAAACGTAAGGTCAAGCGCGTGCGCTTGGAGGGATAAAACATGGCGTCTGGTGTATCAGGCCGCATCCAGCCATTGCCGGACTCCGGGATATGTACCAGGTGTAAACCTGCCAGCGCCTCCTCAGTGAACCATGGTAAATACGCCTGCATAGCCGTAGACAGCGCGAACATGTGATCCACCGGCAAGGCCGCGCATTGCAGTTGAAACGCCAAATCCACCATAGCAGCGGAGTCCGCGTAAACGGAATGGGTTTGTTCCTCTTCTTCCTGCCACATAAGGTTTAATCTCCAGGCAATTGTGTTTGCAACGCTTCGCGATCCAGGCGCCAAGCGCCATGCACCAGGACTTCCACGATTTGGGATAGGCGCGGTAAAAATTTTTGTGGATCATCGAGTTCCAACCGTTTGAACCAAGTATTGAACTCAGCTTGCGTTTGCACGTCGCTATGACGGCGTGCGACTTTGCCCAGCATTTGATTGGCGAAAAAACTTAAATTTTCATACATCTGTCCATCCGGGCAACGCAAATCAACCAAATAATTCGCGGTGGCAGCAGCCACTGCCGCGCCGTCCGCATGATTCGGGGTGTCTTCAATGAGGTGGTGAAGCATCTCCAATGACAGCTCCAAATCCAGCGGGTAGGTCACTGCCAGCCAAATGCCATGGCCCAAGGCAATCCACGATTCATCTGGGCGATTGCATTGAAACAGAATATCGCAACAGCGCACCGCGCCCGCCCAATCCTGTGCACGCGCAAACCAATCGAACACGGGCCACACGGTGTTCCACGCCGCATCCTTATGATCCAACTGCAATTGCACATAGCCTAAATCTACCCGCAATTCGGCTTTATCTAGGCTTTCGTCATCCTCGGCATATGCGCTCAGACGACGCAGCAGCGCCTCTGCCTGACGTTGCAGCGATTCTGTGGTGGGCTGAGCGTCTTCTGCGCTTTCGGCACCGGCAACGCTCTCATGCTGTTTGAATGTGTTCATAGCGTATCGTTTCCTCACGAAAATGCCGCTTCTAAGCGGTCTTCCCAATTTTCCGGGGTGTCGGGAAATGGCGGGCGCACATCCATACGAAAAAACCGTTCGCGGTGGTTTTTTTTGATTTCGTCCAATACTTGCACCAACTCCTCGAATGATTTCAATTCATGATGTTGCATTAATAATTCGCTTAAATACAGCATATTGCTCTCCGCTAGCTAAAATTTTGCGCTGTTATAAGCTGCGCGAAAAAAGTGACTCCGCGTACCCAATAGGCAAAATACGCGAAACGGTAGTATACCGCGACGCTCAAGCCGCTTCCTCTTCAACAATCGGGGGCGTTTGCACTCACGCGGCTTGCCAACAATTGGCTCAGCAATTGATCTCTGGGCGTGGCTTCGCAGTTCAATGCTTGCAGTTGGCGCAGCAAGGCTTCGGGGGAATTGCTGTCTGGTGCGGTTTCTATTACCTGCTTGCCTTGTTCCATCAAGGCTTTTAACCGTTCCAGCGCCAAACGCACGGCAAAAACAAAGGTCTCGCGCACCCCCCGGCTGTCACTGGCGGCGGATTCAGTTATCTCAGTATTTTCATTGAAAAAAAATTGCAATTGCTCGCGCGACAAGGCATCGGGACAGTCTTGCTTATTGGCTTGAACGATGATTTTAGGCAACGGCGCAGCTTGGTGCGCGAGTTTTTCATTTAGCATTTGATAGTACAGCAGGCCAGCAGCCACGTGCGTGACGCGCGAGTCGAGCACGAATACCACTACGTCCGCTGTACCAAGTAGGTATTCACGGCGCTGGCGCAAGGTGGGCTGGCCGGGCACGGTTACGATTTGACAGGCAATGGGTCGCCCGCCGAAAGTGCCGCCTTTATAATCTAACCAGTCAAACAGCAACGTCGCGCCCTGTTCTTCTTCTGGGGTGAACAATGCGCCAGTATTGGCCAAGGTGTGGCGCAATGCTTTAATATTAGTAGTCTTGCCAGACAGCGGCGGGCCATCATACAGGATGCGCACAATGACTACATTGCGCTCGGGATCAATGGTTGCCATAACGATTTTTCCTTGAGACTAAAGGCCGTAGCGTGGCGAGTTGTTGTAGCACTTCGCGATGAGAGCGGGGGCGATAACCAACGAAGTGCCGCCTGCCATCATTCTGTGCATAATATACCGCATAACGCATTGCGATGCTCTGCCTGCCTCAGATTAAGAACACGCATTTTCCACCCTGAATTAACCCGCAAGGAACTGAAGGATGAACATAGGCACGCCCTTATCGCCCTCCGCCACCAAAGTGCTGTTGTGCGGCGCTGGCGAATTGGGCAAAGAACTGGTGATTGAATTGCAACGTTTGGGCGTGGAGGTAATTGCCGTGGATCGTTACGCCAATGCGCCAGCCATGCAAGTGGCGCACCGTGCGCATGTAATTTCCATGCTGGATGGCGCGGCATTGCGACGGGTGATTGAATGGGAACAACCGCATTTTATTGTGCCAGAAATCGAGGCCATTGCCACCACTACGTTGGCAGAATTGGAACAAGAAGGATTTACCGTCATTCCCACCGCGCGTGCCACGCAATTGACCATGAACCGCGAGGGCATACGACGTTTGGCCGCCGAGGAATTGGGCCTGAAAACCTCGCCCTATCGCTTTGCGGCCAGCTACGATGAATATCTTCACGCCACCCAACACATTGGCTTGCCCTGCGTGGTCAAGCCCATCATGAGTTCCTCTGGCAAAGGCCAAAGTGTGGTGAAAACCGCAGCGGACATTGGCCCGGCCTGGGATTATGCGCAACAAGGCGGGCGTGCGGGCCAGGGCAAAGTGATTGTCGAAGGGTTTGTGGCCTTTGAGTATGAAATCACCCTGCTCACGGTGCGTCACATTGGTGGCACAGATTTTTGCGCACCCATTGGCCATATCCAAATTGACGGCGATTACCGCGAATCGTGGCAGCCGCACCCCATGTCTCCCAATGCGTTGGCAGAAGCGCAACACATCGCGCGCCAAGTCACGGATGCGCTGGGCGGGCGCGGTTTGTTTGGCGTTGAGTTATTTGTTCAAGGCGATAGCGTATTTTTCAGTGAAGTTTCGCCGCGCCCGCACGACACGGGCTTGGTGACACTCATTTCGCAAGATTTATCGGAATTTGCCCTGCACGCCCGCGCCATTCTCGGCCTGCCCATTCCCAACATTCATCAACATGGCGCGTCAGCGTCTACCGCGATTGTGGTGGAAGGAGAATCACAACAAGTGCAATTTGGTAATTTGGAGGCCGTGCTAGCGGTAGCGGACACCCAGTTGCGCCTGTTCGGTAAACCAGAAGTCAGCGGTAAACGCCGCATGGGCGTAGCGTTGGCGCGCGCTACAATCCTTGCCGAAGCGCGGCACAAAGCCAACGCCGCCACCGCAGCGCTGCGTGTGCATTTGTAACGCAAACGGCACTGGCGCAGAGTGGGGCAGGCCGGAATGCGTCTGCTACGCCATTGAATTTATCCGCGCCGCCCTTATTCAGCAAGAAGCCATTTCACGGCGCGTCCGGTTAATTTTTTGAATTTCAGGGAGAAACAGCATGTCGGCAGTGACAGAACAACAAGTCAAACAAGCCATTGAACAATATCACGATCCTTACCTGCAACACGATTTGGTGAAAGCCAATGTGTTGAAAAAAATTACCATGGACGGCGCTGCCGTGAATGTGGAATTGTCATTTGGCTTCCCCACGGGCACGCACAACGCCTCGGTAACGCAGGCCTTGCAACAAAAAATTGGCGCAATACCTGGCGTTAGCCAAGTCAACGTCCAAATTGCCAATAAAATTGTCAGCCATGCCACGCAAAAGGGCATTAAACCCATTGAAGGCATTAAAAATATTTTGGCCGTGGCCTCCGGCAAGGGCGGGGTGGGCAAATCCACGGTGGCGGTGAATTTGGCGTTGGCACTGGCGGGCGAGGGCGCGAAAGTGGGTTTGCTAGACGCGGATATTTATGGCCCTAGCCAACCGCGTATGCTGGGCATTCCGTACCGCCAGCCGGAAACCAAGGATGGTAAAAGTTTTGAGCCGATTGAAAATCACGGCATTAAATGTATGTCTATCGGCTTTTTGGTAGGCGAAGACACGCCGATGATTTGGCGCGGCCCCATGGTGACCCAGGCATTGGAGCAATTGTTGCGCGACACGAATTGGGGCGACTTGGATTATTTGGTCATGGATTTACCGCCTGGGACTGGCGACACGCAATTGACCTTGGCGCAGAAAATTCCAGTCAGTGGCGCGGTGATTGTCACTACGCCGCAGGATATAGCCCTGCTAGATGCGCTCAAAGGCATGAAAATGTTTGAAAAAGTAAACATCCCTGTGCTTGGTGTGATTGAAAATATGAGCATTCACATTTGCAGCAAATGCGGCCATGAAGAACACATTTTTGGCAGTGGTGGCGGTTTACGCATGGCGGATGAAAACAATGTCGATTTTCTTGGCACGTTGCCGCTGGATAAGATGATCCGCGAAGATACCGACGAGGGCAATCCTACCGTGGTGCGCGATCCAGCGTGCCGCATTAGTCAAATTTACCGCGAAATTACGTTGCGCACGGTGGCCAAGCTGTCGTTAGAAGCCAAGAACTACGCGGCTAAATTCCCGACGATTAAAATTGAAAGTAATTAAGCATGGTTCCAGCCGCCGTGCGGCGGCTGGGGTGAATACGGCGGAATTCGCATGAAATCCGCCGTTTTTTGTGTCATTATGCGCCCGTGGCTGGGCCGCTGCTGGCTTTTTGTTTCGCTTTCAGGCGTTCCAGCACCGCGTTGCCAGAGGCAGCATTGGTGGTGATAATGCCTGCGTCTTGCAGCTTGGCGCGCAAGTTGTCGCCAGAGTCTTCTTTCTGCATTTTGATCGCAGCGGTCATTTGATCGGATTTCTTCTGTTGCTTTTCCTTAATCCGATCCAATGAATCCGTGGCTGAGCGCAACGCGGAATTGGTGCCGGAAAATTTGGCAGCCGCAGCTTCGCTGGCTTTCTGCACGCTGGTGGTGGTTTTCACCACGCTAATTTCACGCTCCATGGATTTAATATTGCGTTCAGTATTGCGGATGGTTTCCTTGAGCATCCCTACATTGCTTTCATAACCATTCAATACGCTGCGTTGCGCATCCAATTCATTTTCCACTTCGGCAATTTTATTGGCGATTTCAGTTGCCAACTTTTCATCGCCCTTGTTTAGCGCTTGCACGGCGTACTCTTCAAACTCTTTCGCTTGTTTTTCCAAGCGTTTCACTTCACGTTCTACGCCCATTTGTTCCGCAATGACTTTGGTCAATTCTTCCTTGGCCGCGTCCAGATGTTTTTTGGCATCTCGCATTTCTTGCTCCAAAATTCGCATGGATTGAGTGTCCACAATGGCATCGCCCGCTTCAGAGGCAGCACCGCGAAAAGCTGTGATGATTTTGCTGAAAAATCCCATAATAATTCTCCTTTACGTTAGCCTACTAAAAACTCTCTAAATTCATCCACAGAAGTCAAGGTGTTCTCGCTTAACATCTCAATTTCTTCCAACACATCGTTGACCGTAGATTGCGTCCGTAATGCACCAAAAATTAAATACTGCTTGCCCACCTTGGAAAAAGAGGACAACGGCATCGGCACGTTCAATGTTAGCATTGCATCCAACAAATCGGTTCGCTTGGCTGGGATGACCTGATCTTCTGTCCATAAATGGGAAATACATAAAACCTGGCTTTCGTCTACCGTGATATACACTGGAAACTCCTCGCGATCCTCAATGGTGAGAATCAACACATCGGTATCCCCTGTCACGATTTCCGTACTGATCTTTAGGCGATTTTCCAACATAACGCCATTCAGTCCAGCGGCCAGTTCGTTCAATTTGTCTGTCATAGGTTGCTCCTTGGTCATAACGAAGTTAGACATAATATGGGGCATAGTTTCACGCTTGTCAAGAGGCACTTGATAACCGTGGTATCAGTCCCGGCAAGCCCGGGGCTGCAACCTCTTCCCCATCGATTTATTACGCAGGGAGATAGTATACTCCTGTGAATGCAATCCTTTGACAGTGTGACCTGTAAATATGAAACAAAATACAAGCGTGATTATCGGCGTATGCGGCGGCATCGCAGCATATAAAAGTGCGGAATTGACGCGCTTGTTGCGCAAGGCAGGGGCGCGCACGCGGGTGATGATGACTCGCGCGGCGCGGCGCTTCATCACACCGTTGACTTTGCAAGCGTTGTCCGGCCATGCCGTGGCCTTGGCCTTATGGGAAGAAGCGGCAGAGGGCGCGGCGGCCATGGGGCATATTGAATTGGCGCGCTGGGCAGATTGCGTGGTGATCGCGCCAGCCACTGCGGATTTTCTCGCCCGCTTGGCCGCAGGCCGCGCCAATGACACGCCTACAGCAGTATGTTTGGCCACTGCTGCGCCCATTTACGTATGTCCTGCCATGAACGCGCACATGTGGGCCAATGCAGCAACGCAGGACAACTGTGCCAGGTTACTGGCGCGTGGCGTGCATTTTTTGGGGCCAGCGCAAGGCGAGTTGGCCTGCGGCGAAATCGGCGCGGGGCGGATGTGGGAACCCGCGCAAATCGTGGCTGCGCTGTGCGCGGAGCACAGCGCGCTGGCAGGACGTCGCGTTATGGTCACGGCTGGCCCCACCCGCGAGGCGCTCGACCCAGTGCGCTATTTAAGCAACCACAGTTCAGGCCGCATGGGCTACGCAGTGGCGCAAGCTGCGTTTGCGGCGGGCGCGGCAGTGACGTTGGTGAGCGGCCCAACCCAATTGTCCCCCCCACCAGGCGTGGCAGTGCGCTGGGTGGAAAGCGCGCAAGACCTGTTGAATGCGGTCATGGCGGAGATTGCGGGCATGGATATTTTCATCAGCGTGGCAGCGGTGGCGGATTACCGGCCCGTTCAGCGCGCGGTGCAAAAAATCAAGAAAACCGGCACGGGCTTGTGCTTAGAATTGGAACTCACACCGGACATTCTCGCGGCAGTAGCAAGTCTGCCCAATCCGCCCTTCACGGTAGGGTTTGCGGCGGAAACCGAGGCACTGGAGGCTCATGCGCTGGATAAACTGCGCCGTAAAAAACTTGATCTGATTGCGGCGAACCGTGTGGACATTGCGGGCTTAGGCTTTGGTAGCGAGCGCAATGCCTTATCGCTACTGTGGGAAGGCGGCAGCGAAATTTTGCCTGCCACGGATAAACGTACACTGGCTAGCCAGCTCATCACGCGCGTGGCAACGCAGTTTAGCGCACAACCTCGTGCGGGAAGTCGTAATTTATAACCTGCGTAGATTGTGCTTAATAAAAATGTCCTCAAAACCCGATAAGTGATTTTCAGAAATATTTGTATCAACAGAAAGCCGCATACATTCCTGTGCTGATGACCTGCTTTGCATGGGCGTGCAGCTTAACAAATCCTAGGCAATGGGTCTTGTTCTAATTCAGGCAATAGGCGTTGGCCGCCCAATTCGGTGGTGAGAATAACTTGGCTGGCGTGCAGGGGTTGGATTTCGCCGATGATGGTGGCATGAGCGCCCAGCGGATGGCTGCGCCATGCGTGGGCGAGTTCTTCGGCGTGATTCGCGGCAATCACTGCGACGATGCGGCCTTCGCACGCGAGGTAATAGGGGTCGTAGCCCAGAATATCGCACACTGCGCGCACGGTATCGCGCACTGGAATGGCGGCTTGGTGCAAATTGACGCGCCAACCGGTGGCCAGGGCGATTTCGTGTGCTACAGTGGCGAGGCCGCCGCGCGTGGGATCGCGCATGAAGCGTAGGCCGGGCATGGCCCAGGCCATGCGCGCCAGAGGCAGCACGCACGCGCTGTCGGATTGCAATTCGCCGTGTAAGCCAAATTGTTCGCGCGCCAGCATTACTGCGATGCCGTGGTCGCCTACTGGGCCGCTGACCACCAGCGCGTCGCCGGGTTGAATGTGCGCCATGCTCAATTCGGCCTGGCGTTGGCCCAGGCCAGTCATTGCCAGATAAACGCCGCCGCCATGGCCTCGGGGGGTTACTTTGGTGTCGCCCGCCACTACGGCCACGCCCGCTGCGGTGGCAGCGCGCGCTAAATCTGCAATAATCCGTTCTAATACAGAAAGTTCCAGCCCTTCTTCCAAAATGGCGTTCAAGGTCAGCCATTTAGGTTCGGCCCCGGCTACAGCCAGGTCGTTGCACACGCCGTGTACAGCCAGCGAGCCTATGCTGCCGCCAGGAAATTCGAGCGGCTGCACGGTGAATCCGTCGGTGGTAATCATCCAATCGCTGTCTGGCAACGCGGCGGCGTCTACGCCGCTGTCCAGCCAAGGATTGCTCAATTCGCGCACAAATACTTGTTCAATGAGGCGGCGCATCCATTGGCCGCCATTGCCGTGCGCCAGCGCGATATGGGTGTCGAGCGGAAAAATTTGCGCGTTATTTGCCAAGCAGTTTACCGCCCAGTAAGTTGCCCGCCATCTCGCCCACTGTGCGCACCAGGCTGACCCAGAAGCCTACGGAACTGTCCACCGAACGGTTGTGAATTTGTAAGATGGTTTCGTTGAATTCGCGCGAGAAACGCTCGGCCATGCGGGTGGTGATGTCGCCATCCGCGTGAATCACGGTTTGCAGGACAATCCGTTCTACGCCGATTTCCCACACTTTGCGGATGAGTCCCACCTGGGCTGCGCTTAGGGTTAAATCCGGCGCATTGGCCAGGTCTTGACGACGCAAGTCATTGTTCCATTTGGAAGACTCTACATCGCTAAGCACGGGGCGGCGATCCGCCACTGGGCCTTGCGCTTGGCGGGCATTATAGTCCGCTATCGTTTGCAGGGTATCGGCGTGGCGTTGTTCGATTTCTTGGCAAGTTTGATGATAATCAAACTGTTGCCGCGCTTCATCCGTGGGACACGCCAGTTCGGTGAACAGGCTGATGAGTTGGTCTGATTGAATTTGGATGCGGGTTAGCATGGCGAGGCGTTCGCGGATGCGCAGCGCTTTTTCTTCCTGATCCCGTCCGTGCTGCTGGGCAAGCAGTTGCAATTCGCGTTCGTGCATTTCAATGCCTTTGCCCGCACGTTCGCGGAATTCACGGAACGCCATCATGCCCGCGCCTGTCCATACAATGGGATCGCGGCAGCCGTATTCGAGCAAGGTCAGATGGTATTCGCCCGCAATTTGCCAGAGCGCTTCGCGCCGCGAAGCAGGCATTTTACACGCCACCATGTCTGGTTTGACAATGGTGTTGATTTCCAAAGTCAGTAAGTTTTCTGCCAAGGTTTTGAAGGAAAAAACAGCCATGCGTGGATTCCTTGTGATAAAGGAGTGTCAAGCCGTAGCTTAGCAAATGGGCACGGGAAACCTACATGGGCGGGGATAATTCGCCGCCCCTTATGCTCTCATGGGCGGGGATAAACCGCCGCTGGGCGGGGATAAACCGCCGCCCCTACTGGAAATTGCCGGATTGTTCGCGGTTTTCTTGTGCGGACAAATCGGCAATTAATTTGACCATTTCTTGCAGGGCGCGGATGTTGCCCTGAATGATTTCATGACCTTGCTGTTCGCGCGCACTATGAAATTCGCGGATTTCCGCCAGTGGCGGTGCGAGAAAATCCTCGGTGAATGCGGTGGTGATGTCGCCTTCCACCAGGTTGATTTGGCTGACCAGCATTTTCGCGCCAGGCGCGGGCATGAGTTTGCCGCTGTGCGGGTCAGTGATGCTTTCGCCGACAATGGTGCGAATGTCCAATGTCATTAATTTTTCTAGGGCTTGCTTGATTTTTTCGAGTTCCATATAACGCTCCAAGTGGTTAGTGTAAAGCTACTTTTTGGCCAGAGCCGGGGGTGTGCGACATGGTGTGCATTGGGTCATCCAGGGAATAGGGCAAGTTCCAGTCTGTAGTGGTTAGCGTTTTGACCAATAGGCCGATAAACGAGTGTAGCAGTTGTTCATTCATAACAATTTCAATGCCATGGCCATCCTCTGGGTGCATGGATAACACCGGGCCACTGTCTTCGGTGTTATGCACGCGAATGCGCGACACCAGCACAGGGGTAGCGCCCAAAGGCCGTTTCATGTCCAATGCCTCCTCATATTGCGAGGAAAAATTGGTATTGGCAATCGCACGCTGGTGCTCAAAGGATTTGATGGCTTCCCGCGCCAATGGATTGGCAGTCGGTGCAATGTGTTCTAGTGTGGCGCGGTTGAGCATGTCCTGCAACACTTGCCAGAGCAATTTTACATAACGCCGGGTCAGCCACAGGCGGAATTCTTCCTTATTGGCCGTGCTCATACGGAATAAAATGCGGTCTTCCATGGGCACGAAACTCATTTGCATTTGATGAATCCGGTTTTCCGCCACCATGTAATGTCTCCCTGTTTTTCAGCAAATTAAAAATTGCGTATGTCTGTAAAATGGCCAGTAACCGCAGCCGCTGCGGCCATGGCTGGGCTGACCAAATGGGTGCGCCCGAGCTTGCCTTGGCGGCCTTCAAAATTGCGGTTGGAAGTGGCGGCGCAACGCTCGCCAGGCGCGAGCCGGTCGTCGTTCATGGCCAGACACATGGAGCATCCCGGTTCGCGCCATTCAAATCCGGCCTGGAGAAAAATTTCATGCAGGCCCTCGGCTTCCGCTTGTTGCTTGACCAAGCCGGAACCGGGCACGACCAGCGCCTGGCGGATGTTGGCGGCCAGTTTGCGCCCGTGCGCGATGGCTGCCGCTGCGCGCAAATCTTCAATGCGGGCATTGGTGCATGAGCCGATGAAGATTTTGTCCAACATGATGTCACGCAGGGGTGTACCGGGCTGCAAGCCCATGTATGCCAAGGCATTGCGCATACCGTTGGCTTTAACCGGGTTTGGCTCGCGCGCTGGGTCAGGCACGCAGTCGTCAATGCTGGCCACCATTTCCGGTGAGGTACCCCAGGTGACTTGTGGCGCAAGGTGGCTGGCATCCAGTTGAATTTCAACATCAAACACGGCTTCTGCGTCACTGTGCAAGCCGCGCCATAGCGCTTCGGCTTGCGTCCATTGTTCGCCCTGGGGCGCGCAGGGGCGGCCTTTGAGATAGGCCAGTGTGGCATCATCCACCGCCACCATGCCCGCGCGCGCGCCGGCTTCAATGGCCATGTTGCACACGGTCATGCGGCCTTCCACGCTCAAGGTGCGTATGGCTTCGCCAGCAAATTCAAGGGTATATCCGGTGCCGCCCGCAGTGCCGATTTGGCCAATGATATACAAAATCAAATCTTTGGCGCTTACGCCCATAGGCAACGTGCCGTCTACGCGAATGCGCATGTTTTTGGATTTTTTTTGCACCAGGCATTGTGTGGCTAACACATGCTCGACTTCGGAGGTGCCAATGCCAAACGCCAATGCGCCCAGCGCGCCGTGGGTGGCGGTGTGGGAGTCGCCACAGACAATGGTCATGCCCGGCAGTGTAGCGCCTTGTTCTGGGCCAATCACATGCACAATGCCTTGTCTAGGATCGTGCATGGCAAATTCAGTGATGCCAAATTCACGGCAATTGGCGTCTAGCGTTTCTACTTGCAAGCGCGCAATGGGGTCGGCAATGCCACTTGTGGCGTTGCCAGGAACTTGCGTGCGTGCGTGCGTGGGCACGTTGTGATCCGGCACCGCCAAGTTGGCGCTGGCACGCCAGAGCGCACGCCCAGCCAGACGCAGTCCAGCAAAGGCTTGCGGGGAAGTGACTTCATGAATTAGATGGCGGTCAATGTACAACAGCGCCGTGCCATCGGATTCCGCGCGCACCACATGCGCATCCCATAACTTGTCGTATAGCGTCCTCGCAGCCATTTTTTCAGTTCCTTCATTGTCAGTGAGGTTGTTATTCATTGTGATTGGCCTATTGTAGCGCAATGCGGGCCATGAAAGGGCAAGCAATGCACCCGCGATGGCGGTGCGGCACGAAAGACGCCCCCTGTTTTGGTGTAGCATTTGCTTCAATCAAAGATGAGGGGCGCATTCTGCGCGAATTCTCTGCAAATTCTTTGGTTTTTTTCTGGTCAGGCCATCTGACAATGGGATTATTTTATGAATTACTGTGGTCGGTTATTTAGATTTCACCCAATACACTGGATGTTTTTGGCATGGCTGTGCTACGCGCCCCATGCCATGGCGCAAGACGCCACAAGTGGCTTGGAATTGGCAGTGACGCAGGTTGCGCCCGTGCCGGGCATGGTGGTTGCCGCTGAGGACGCTGGCGCAGTTGCTGTGGTGTTCAACGAACCTGTGCTGGCGGGCGAAATCACCATGCAGAGTGCCTTGTCTGGGCCGCTGGCGGGCGTGGTGTATCCGCTGGACAACAGCTTGTTATTTGCGCCCGAAGCGGCACAATTTTATCCGGGCGAAACTATCACCGTCACTGTGCAGAGCGCGCTGGCCCTGTCTGGCGCAATGTTAGCTGCGCCGTATTCCTGGCAGTTCAGCATTGCGGGCAACTCTGCGGAAAATCCAACCGCGCCGCCTGATGACACGAGCACGCCCCCTACGCCAGACACCCCATTAACCCCATCAAATCCATTAAATCCATTTTCTCCCAACACACCAACTTTGACGATTTTGGTGGATGGTCAGCCTATTTCCGCAGTCAGCGGCGAGCGTGTGGACTTTTGGCCCACCTTTGCGGGCGAACCGAGCGTCATGGCGTTTCAACTCACCAATCAGGGCGCGGAACCCCTATCGCTCAGCGACATGAGTTTGCCCGCAGGATTTACGCTGCAAAGCGATGTGCAGACCATTCCCGCCCATAGCGCGCTCCTGCTCAATGTGGCGCTCATCGCGCCAACACCGGGCGATTATAAAGGCATTTTTTCCTTTGCCACCAGCGATGCTATGCTGCCGCGCGTATCGTACACCCTAGCCGGTAGCGTGCTGGCTGTTTCTGACCGAATGGCTACCCTACTGGTGTATCCTGATGTTTTTCCAGAAAACGCACCCGCCGACAGCGTAGCTGGTGCGGTGTGGCGCATGGAGGGCAACGAGGCAGTAGAAGTGCATCTGAGCGCGCAACCCGCAGGGCGCGTGCAAGTGCCTGAAACCGTGTGGATAGACACGGCACAAGATTTTGTCGAATTCCCGATTCTCCTGTTGGACAACACACAGTTAGAGGGCCAGCAAGACATCACCATCATTGCCAGCGCGGAGGGTTACCAAATCAATAATTACACCGTGCGCATCTTAGACGATGAAGACCCCGCCATGGTGGCAGAAAATCCGCTGGCCGTTGTACTGTTTTATACGCAAATTGAAGAAGGCCAGGGCGCGGACGAATGGGGCGGCATGGTACAACGCTTGGCCGCAAGCGGCCCAGCGTTGCGCGTACAGTTGCAAAGCAGTGACCCTGGCGAATTGCTTGTGCCTGCCGCAGTGGAATTGCCTGCGGACGAAATAGTGGCGTTTTTTTCACTCACGCCCGTGGATGACCAACAATTGGACGGCGCGCAAACCGTGATAATCACCGCACAGATCGAGGGCGTGGCTACGCCGGTAGAAGCGCGCATTTTGGTCACTGACAAGGGGCTGGACACCCAAGCCGTGGCGGCATGGACAGAGGCCGATTTGGCCAAATTGGACAAATCCACATTCTTACACGCCGAAGAATCTTCGCGCGTGGAATTTCTCACCAGCCTGAACGCGCAAACCATCACCGCAGAGGAACTGATCGGGCTGGGGTTACTGGCCGAAGGCTGGCAAATTTCCGCCACTGGCGAGTTGCTGTTGCCGCCAGGCACGGATTTTTCCCTGCGTGAATTGCAGGTAGCACAAACCGATATTGACTATGAACTGGCGTTATTTGACTTGAGCTTTGCCTTGACTCTGGGCGGACTCGCGGATCAGCCCGGTGAAATGAGCTTGTTACAAGAATTAGACGCCGCGCTGGCAGCCGTGGATTATGAGGAGTTTGAATTGCGCCAGCAGCACGACGGTGTGTTGAGCGTGGAAGGCGCGGGCGCGTTGGCAGGCGCACAATTCGCGTTTTTCCCTGACCCTGCCCATGCCCAGCAAGCCGCGCAAACTGCGCAAGTGGGCGTGCGCACTGATGCCAATGGCCAATTTTTAATCACCACGCCCAATGCCCGCCAGTTGGGACTTATTCCCGCGCCCAAGGGCATTCAGGAATTACAAGCAGCAGCAAGCGTTGAATTTGCGGGCAAGCCCTTGATTAAAATCGGCAAGCGCGGCGATATTTTGTTCACGCCGCCCACCGGCAGCCGTCGCGCTGGCCGCGTGCACCAGGTGGTAGTGGCAGACCCACAAATCACACCCGTGGCCGATCAACCGCCGGGCTGGCACATGCAAAACTGGCCTGATGGCAATACTCGGCTTACCGTAGTGTACGAAGATCGCTCCGCGCAAAATTTTAATCCCGCAGTGCGTTCGCCGGAAACGCTGCAACGCGAAGCGCAAAAAATTCCCGGTGTCCAAAAAGTCACCAGCAACGCCGATGGCACATTCCGCGTCGAACTCCAGGGTGGGCAAGCTGTCCTAGTGCGCCCAACATTCGACACGCACAGCCAGCCCAAAACCGGCGTGGCGCACGGCGTTGGTGCAATTGCGTTAGAAGGCGGCAACCGCGTGCGCTATACCTATCAAGAAAACGATACTGAAATCATTACGATATTAACCTTTAGTCTGCTGTAACCGCCCGATTTTCCACCGCCAAGGGCGTAAAATCTGTAGCAATGGCTTAGCAAAATAGATATGCTATGCATGATTTTACATAAAAAAGTCTTGGGGGAATGCATGAGCAAAAAGCAACATTGGGAGACTGTGTATCAACAAAAACAACCGGGCGAAGTAAGCTGGTTTCAAGTGCACCCGGAATATTCGCTGGACTTGATTCAAGCCACAGGCATAGCCAAAAACCAGCCCATCATTGATGTCGGCGGCGGCGCATCGCGGCTGGTGGACAGCCTGCTGGCAGCCGGTTACCAAGAGGTGAGCGTATTGGACATTGCCGGTGCCGCATTGGCCCATGCCCAAACACGCCTGGGCATCGCTGCCGCGCAAGTCACCTGGCTGGAAAGCGATGTAACTGCGTTCATCCCGCCCAAGCAATACGCGCTATGGCACGACCGTGCAGTGTTTCATTTTTTAATCGATGCCAACGACCGGGCGAAATACCTGGCAGTTTTGCGCCAGGCCGTGCTGCCAGGCGGACAGATAATTATCGCCACCTTCGCCCCAGACGGGCCAGACCAATGCAGCAATTTACCCGTAGAACGCTATGATGCTGAAAAAATGCAAAAAACCGTGGGTGCAGATTTTTTGCTGCAAGAAACTCGCAGCGAAGCGCATCACACACCTGCTGGCAAAATTCAGCATTTCCTATATTTCCGCCTGGCCAAACAGGCCGGGTAACCCCCACCCGCCATACTCGTTTGACCTTGATGCCATCATCCCGTCATGCGAAATTCACCATCCTGGCGTATACTGCCCCTAATTTTCTTATTGAAAAATAGCAATAACCTGTCCTGCGCATGGCGAGGACTTATTTTTTTATATCAATCAATAAAAAGGCGTTTCACAGATGAACACAGGCGAATTATTGGTAGAAATGGTGGCTATGCCATTGGTAGCATTTGTAGTTGGGCTTGGCTTGGTGCTGATGATGCGCGTGGTGCGCGCGCGCATTGAACGGCGGATCGGGCCACCGCTATTACAACCGCTGTATGACATCATCAAACTTTACGCCAAGCAAACGCAAATTTCTCACGGCATCATGGTGGATGTTGCCGTTATGCTGCTGCTGGGCGGCTACATTGCCTCTGAATTATTCCTGCCTGTGCCTGGCATGGATGGTCTGGCCAAGCAAGGGGATTTATTGACTTTGATGTACTTGCTCATGGTGCCCATGCTGGGACTGGCACTCGGCGTGGGACAATGCGCCAATCCCAATGGTTCCATCGGCATTTCGCGCGCCTTGACCGCAATGCTGGCGTATGATGTGCCGTTCGTGGTGATGGTGGCCGGTGTGGCCATTTTTTATGGCACTACCAACTTAGTAGAAATTGCGCAAATTCAACAACAAAGTGGCGTGTGGGGACTGTGGGACATGCCCTTACTGGCCTTGGGCGGGCTGATTGCTGTACACGGCATGATGGGCAAGGAACCGTTTGAAATTTACGTGGCACCTGCTGAAATTGCTACTGGCCCCATGGTGGAAATGAATGGCAAATATTTAGGTGCGCTGTTTGTAATGCAATGTTTTCAATTGTATACCTTGGGTGTGATCTACACTACACTGTTTCTTGGCGGTGGCACCGATTGGCTGACTTTTCTAGCCAAAGTATTTGCCGTGGTGTTTATTTCCGTGGCCATCACCAATGTGTATGGCCGCTATCGTACTGAAGACGTAGTGCTCTGGATGTGGAAATACCCTACCGGCTTGGCTTTGGCTGGCCTGGCGATGGTCATGCTGTAATTGTGGTGGGACATTGCAGAAAATAGGTTATACAATA